>CBFGOB010000049.1:0-11784 GCA_965650215.1 uncultured bacterium
AGGTGCCGGAACGACGCGAGCCGCCACCGGAACTCGTCGGTGAAGAGCAGGATGTGGCCCTGATGAAGGAGCCAGAAGAGGTCGGCGGCGTATTCGGCGGGCGGTGCGGTGCTGCCTTCGGGCAGGACGGCTTTCCACAGGCCCTCGAGTTTGGCGGGAGGATTGGCGCGGATCCACTCGACCATTTGGGCGGGGCGCGGAGCGAGGGTGGCGTCGGCCGGCAATGGATGAGGCCGGGCCGGGCCGGTGTAGAGCTTGCCCTTGCGCTTGAAGACCGGGAGGTGCTCGCTGTCGATCGCCTTGCAGATCGAGGGGATCAGCATCGCCGGGTGCTGGCGGGCGTGATTGGCGGCAATGCGCAGCGAAGTGCGCAGCGATGGCGAAAGCCAGCGGGCGTCGAGCGATCCGGGCAGCTCGGCCAGGTGGGTGGTTTCGAAGGCCTGATCGAGGCAGCGGTTGCCAAGGGCGCGTTCGGCTTCGGCGCGGTCATCGATCCATGGCTCGTCGCTTTCCCCGCCTTTGAGACGCCAGCGGGTTTTGGTTTTCATCGATTCCAGCCAGGCATTGACCGCTTCCTCGCCGCGCTCGGTCTTGACCTTGGCCGAGTAGCTGGCGAAGGGCATGTTGGGGAAGCGCTCGCGGTGGATGCGGCGCAGGTTGCTCTGATAGGTGTGGAAGTTCGGTGGACCGAGCCATTCGCCCGAGAGGCCGCATTTCGCGACGAGTTGGAAATTGCCGCTCGGGGGATCGACCTCGATCGTTTCCTCTTCGATGAATGCGTTTTTGAGCTCGCCCGACCACAGGTGCTGGGCGGCTTCCTCGCGGGTGAGGAAGAGTGAGAGGTCGTGCTTGCCTTTCCAGAGCGGCGGCAGCTTGGCATCGCGCTCGAACACCACATGGCAGCGGGTGCGCTCGGCCAGGATCGTCTTGGCGACATCGAAGAGCGGATAGACGCGGGCGACGTGCTGGATCTCCTTGAGGATCAGCCGGACCGCCTCGATGGAGGGTTGGAGGGTGACTTTGACGCCATCGGCGGGGTCGGCTTCCTGGGGACGTTGGTCTTCGAATTTTCCGCCCTGACCCTTGAAATTCCCGCGGCGGTCCTGACGGCGGTCATCGCGTCCTCCACGGTCGTCCCTGCGGTCCGCATGCTCGCGATGCGTCGACTTGCGAGGGGTGGATCGCTCCTTGTTCTTGCCGGCATCGCTGCGTGCCCAAGCGGGCCCCAGGGCAAAACTGGAGAGCAAATCGGTGAGGGGTGGTTTCTCGGAATCGGTCACGACGGGGGTTTATAGGGGGCAATTTGGAAAATGACAAACTCCGCGTTTCGCGAAGTCGCAGGGGAAAACCGGCATGGCAATCAGCCTGTGGTCCGGATCAGGTCGATGATCCGGCGGGTGGCACCCTCGTGGGATTCGAGCAAAGTGCCGGCGTTCCGGGTGAGCGTCCGTGCGCGCTGGGGGTCCAGCGCCGCCCGGATCGCACGCCCCAACTCCGCCGGATCGCGGGCCAAGAGGGCGGCATCGGCGGCGACGAGCCGGCTGGCGAGGGGTTCGAAGTTTTCCATGTGGGGTCCGAAAATCACCGGTTTTTGGCCGCGGATCGCCTCGCTCGGGTTCTGGCCGCCGACCGAGAGGAAGCTTTTGCCGATGATCACCGCGTCGGCGTGGGCCGTCCAGTCGCGGAGTTCGCCGGTGCTGTCGATGACCAGTACGGATCCCTGCGGGTATTCGGTTAGATCGGACGCCCGTGAGCGGAGGACCACACCGAAGCCCGCCTGCTCGAGTTCCGCTTGCACCTCCATCCGGCGTTCGGCATGGCGTGGGGCGATGGCAATGAGGGAGTCGGGGCACGTGTCGCGGATCGCTTGGGCGATCCATGCGCTTTCGCCCGGGTGGGTGCTGGCGGCCAGCAGCAGCGGAGCGGTTTTACCGAAGCGATCGAGGATCTGTTGGAACTCGGGGCGCGGCGTGGGGGCCTCGCCCGAGCCAGGGTCGAATTTCAGGCTGCCGGTGTGATGGATGGATCCGGCATCGACGCCGAGTTCGCGCCAGATCGGCGCGTCTTCGCGTTCCTGGATGGCCACGGCATCGAGCATGGCGAAGACCGGCTTCACCCAAGCCGCGAAGCGGCGGTAGCGTCTGGCCGAGCGCGGTGACATGCGGGCGTTGACCAGGGAGACGGGAATCTTGCGCTTGCGGCAGGCGATCAGCAGGTGCGGCCAGGCTTCTCCTTCGATGAGGACGAGTTTCGCAGGTTCGAAGCGCTGGAGGTAGCGTTTCACCATCGAGTGGAAATCGAGGGGTGCGTAGGTCACGCGGACCTGGGGGATGGATGCCGCAGTCCCGACCTGATGGCCGGTGGCGGTGCCGGTGGCGAGGACGAAGCGCTGGGTGGGGTCGCGCTCCAGCCAGGTGCGGATGAGCTTCAGGGCCAGCAGGGTTTCGCCGACGCTGACCGCATGGAGGTGGATGGCGCCGCAGGGTTCGAACTCCTTTGGATGCACGTAAAGGCCGGCGCGTTCCTGAAGACCGGTGCCGAGTCCGCCGCGACGCAGCATTTTCACCACCCAGCCGGGAAAGGCGGCGAGAAACATCAGCGGCAGCAGCAGCCGGTAGGGGAGCAGGGCGGCGTTCAGTCGCATCGTGGTGCAAGCTAGCCGGCTGGCGTGGCAGCGTAAAGCAGGATGGCGCTGCTGCCGTATTCCCGGCGACTGGTGAGCGTGAGGCCCTCGGGTTGCGGCGGATCGTAATGGCTGGAGGCTTCGGCGATGAACCACCCGCCGGGAAGGAGTTGGGAGGGGATGACACCGGCGTCGAAGAGTTCGCGCAAGTGGTCACTGTCGCCGCGGTGCTTCCAGTACGGTGGATCGGCAAAGATCAGGTCGTAGCGGCCGGGATCGCGTTTGAGTTGGGCAAGGACCTGGGCCTTGATCACCCGTCCGCCCTCGAGCTTGGTTTTGCGGAGGTTTTCCTCGATCACGTTGCAGGCCTGCCGGTGTTCGTCGATGAAGGTGCAGCTTGCGGCGCCGCGGCTCAAGGCTTCGAGTCCGATCGCGCCGGAGCCGGCGTAGAGGTCGAGGATGCGGGCGCCGATCACCTGCTCGCCCAGCATTGAAAAGATCGCCTGGCGGACAAAGTCGGTGGTCGGTCGGGAGACGGCCGCAGGCACCTTGATGACGATGCGCCCAGCCTTGCCGGCGATGATTCTCATGGGTCGGGATCAGGGGGGGCTGCGCCGGGGTGGAAGCGGTGCTGCCTCCATCCTGAGCCTCCGCCGAGGTTACTTGGTCGTGGTTTTGCCAAGCGGGAAGCGGACCACGAGGCTTTTGTCGAGCAGGCGGGTGCCGGCTTCCGTCATTTCCTGGACGCGGTAGATCACGAGCCCGTATTTCCCATCGGCCTGCTTGCCGAATGCGACATTCTCCTTGGTTTTGCCGAGGCTCGTCTGTTCCTCGAAGCGCCATTCCTGGCCCGACCATTCGCCGAGAATGCTCGACGGATCCGCCTTGATGTCCTCGATGCGTTTGAGTTCGCCGTTCGGTGAGAGGAAGGCATCCTTCTTGGGGTCGTAGCGGAGGGTCGAGAGCGTGCTGGCCTTGCCGGTGGCAGTGACTGTCCAGGTGTTGCCCGAGCTTTGGCGGAGCAGCAGCATGACCTCTTCGATCGGCTTGAACTCGCGTTGGTTCCAAAGCTTGAGGTATTCGCCATACTCCTCTTTGGTGAGGCCGAGTTTTTCGTGGTAGGGAAGCGGCAGCCCGGGTTTGGCGGCGGCGGAAAATTCGAGAAACCACTGCTTGTCCTTGCGTGCGGCGGCTTCCACTTTGGCGACATACTTGTCGATTTCGGAAGGCGGGATCACCATGCCGATCTGGCCTTTGACGGGAGCGTCCTTTTTGAACAGCCCGGCAAAGAATTTCGGGGCCTCTTCTGCGGCATGCGTGCTGCAGACGAGGGCCAGGGCGAGGAGGGCGGATGAGGACTTCATGATCGGGTGACGGGTGAGGGTAGGATGCGGGCCGGCAAATGAGGAGCTTCTTTTCCGGGATTCGGGCCGGGAGGATGGAGGATTACGGTTCGCCGCCGGGGAAAATGTCATCGATGGCGGTCTCGATGTGCTGGTCCATCCAGCGTTCGAGCGCGGTTTGCATGCGTTGGAGGACTTCCGGGTATTGGGCGGAGACTTCATGCTCCGCGTGGGGGTCGCTGGCAAGGTGGAACAACTGGAAGTGGCGGGTGCCGGCGGCCGTCGGGGTGCAGACGAGTTTCCAGCGGGGGGTTTTGAGGCAGCGCTGCTTGGCGTCGATGATCCGTTGTTCGAACTCGGGTTTGACCACGAATTGGTAGTTGTAGTCCTCGTCGATGTAGGTGCATTCATCCATTGGCGGAAGCGGCGGGCGTTCGACACCCGGGACGCTGAACTGGATGAAGGGGAAGCCGGTTTCGCCGTAGAACGGGCGGTGGGCGGCGGGCTCGCTGCCATCGAGCCATGGTGCGAAGCTCTTGCCTTGCCAGCTTGGGTCGGCTTCGACACCTGCGAGTTCCGCCAGTGTCGGGGCGATGTCGATCAGGCGCACGGTTTCGGGGATCGTCCGTGGCGGCTTGCCTGGCACGTGGACGACGAGCGGCACGTGGTTGGCGTGGAGGCCGCCGTTGAAGGTGAGGCCGTGGCCGAGGGTGACTCCGGGTTCGTAGAGGTCGTCGCCGTGGTCGGAGGTGATGATGACGATGGTGTTGCGGTCGAGGCCGGTCCGCTGGAGCGACTCGAGGATTTTGCCCACGCAGTCGTCGAAGTAGCGGGTGCAGCCGTCGTAGAGGTCACGGATCTGCGTGACTTCGTGTTCCGGCAACGCCTTCCATTTCGATTCCAGGTCGGTGCCGCCGATGAAGCGGTCGATGTCGAAGTCGACGCCGCTGCGGTTGGGCCCCCGGTAGGATGGGTCGGCAAACATCGAGTTGTAGGGTTCCGGCGTGCGGTAGGGCAGGTGGTTGCAGGAAAAGAACACATGCCAGAAAAACGGCTGCGGCTTTGCCGCGAGTTCCCGCAGGCGGCGGTCGACCCGGTCGGTGACGATGCGCGGGGTGACGAACTGGGCGAAGGATTTGAGTTGCGGGAAGATCCGGTAGCCGAGGCTGTTGTCGAAGTAGAGCGGGATCACGAAGTGGGACATCACGACCGCTTGGCTCATGTAGATTTTGAAATTGTCGAAGCTCGAGACCGAGATGTGTTCCATGCCGAGCGGGATGACTTCGTAGTAGCCGGCGCACCAATCGCCGATGGCGGCGGTGTCGTAGCCGAGCGGCTTGAGTTTTTCGCCCAGCGGCATGATGCGTTTGCGGGTGGCATCGACCGTTTCGCGATCCGGGTACATTTGGCGGATGCCATGGCTTTGCGGGTATTGCGAGGACATCAGTTGCACGCCAGACTCCAGAGTGGAGGCGATCGAGGTGTAGCAGTGGTGGAATTGGAATGACTTTGCCGCCAAGGCGTCGATGTGCGGTGAGACGCCGGCCGCGGCGGGTCCGTCGTTGCGGCGCGGTTGGTGGCCCATGAACCCGAGGCGGTCGCCGCGCAGCGAATCCGAGCCGATGATGAGGATGTTGGGGCGTCGGTTGCCGCTCTCGGTCACCTGGGTCGGGCTTGGCTGGAGATTCAGATAGGCCGAGCAGGCGCAGAGGATGATCGAAATGGATCCCAGGGTGATCCATCCGCGGCGGCCGTGGCGATTCGCATGCCAGAGGGCGGCGGCGATCAGGCAGCCAATCGGCAGAAGGGTGAAGAGGGCGAGGAAGGTGGCCGGGCGGATCGCCTCCGGCACCAAGTCGAAGGCCTTGTAGTACCAGTGGCCGAATTCCGCTTCCTGAATGAAGTAGGGCCGGGTTTGCATCAGCCGCAGCGTGCAGTAGCCATGGATGATCGCGGCGCTGGCGAGGCCGCCGCCGATGACCCAAAGCCGCCCTTGGCGTTTCGGGTGGCGGGTGCAGAGCGAGATCAGAGGCTGGGCGAGCAGGGCACCGGCGAGGGCGAGCAGGGCATAGGCGACCAGCATCCAGAGGTTTTGCTGGATGAGGAAGCAGAGGTGTTTTTCGCGGGCCAGGGCGCTGAACTTGTTGGCCATCGCGGTCGAGCTTTCGGTGAGCTTCCACAGCGCCAGCCCGTATTGGGAAGCCAGGAACAGTCCGGTGCCGGCCAGCACCCCGAGGAAGGGTGTGGCGGCAGCTTTGGGGGAATTTGCGGTTTCGTTCAAGGCGCGGGAGCTTTGCAGCTGGACATGCCCGGGGCAAGTGCGGGAATCGGGGCGGATTTTGCGTCCAGGCGGCAAAAGTCCATCGACCTCCCCGGGATATGGGGGTAGACCACGCCTGTCCGACCGCATGAAGCCCGCTCCCCGCATTCTGATTGTGACCGCCGCCTTCGGGGAGGGCCACAACAGTGCCGCCCGCAACCTTGGCTTGGCCTTGGATGCGGAGGGCGCGGTCACCCAGATTGGGGATCCCTGCCTGCAGGGAGCCCCGGCGATCACCTCCCTGCTGAGCCGCGCCTACCGCATGGTCACCACCCACCTGCCGCGGGTCTGGTATTGGATTTACTGCTCGACCGACCGCTGCGATTTCAGCAAGCGCCAGTCGCCGGTGATGCGTTTTCCCGAGCGGGCGATGGGGCGCATGATCGATCAGTTCAAGCCCGACGCGATCGTTTCGACCTACCCGCTTTATCCCTACTTTTTCAAGCGCATCCGGCAGGGGATCGGTGGCCGGTTGCCGATGTTCACGGTGGTCACCGATTCGATCGAGATCAACGCCGCCTGGTTGCGCGCGCCGTCGGATTGGTGGCTGGTGACCGATGGCCGGACGCGGCAGCTGATGGGCGGCTCGGTCGAGTTGGAGAGGATTGTCGACACCGGTTTTCCCGTGCATCCGGTGTTTGCCGAACAGGAGACGGTGGCCGTCGAGGACGGTTGTCGTCCGTTTCGCGTGCTCTATTTCCCGACCGCGCGCAAGTCGTTGCTGGGCGCACATGGCAGGGCCCTGCTCGAGGCGTCACCGGACTTGTGCCTGACGATCGTCATGGGTCGCAATGTGCGCCGTCTTCATGCCTGCGCCAAACGGCTCAAGGACGAGCACCCGGGGCGGGTGCGCCTGATCGGTTGGACCAGGCGGGTGCCGCAGCTGCTTGCCGGACACCATTTGGTCGTCGGCAAGGCTGGCGGCGCCACCGTGCACGAGGCGATTGCGGCCTGTTGCCCGATGTTGATCCATCACCTGGTGCCGGGGCAGGAGGAGGGGAATTTGAAACTGCTGGAGTCCATTGGTGGCGGCGCTCTGGCGGATTCCCCGGCGAAAATGCGGGCCAAGGTGTCGCAGCTGCTGGCGGATCAGGCCGCGGGCTGGAGGGAGATGAAGCGCGGGCTTGCCAAGCACGACCGCAAGGCGGGCGGCAAGGTGGCCGCGCGCTTCATTCTCGATGAGCTGACCCAGAGAAATCTCCACTGATTGCGCGCACATGAACTTCCTTTTTGACATCGGGCGGGTGCTGCTGGACTTCGACTTTGAAAGCTCGCTGGTGAAGCTGCTGCCGGAAGGCGTGGAGGACCCCAAGGCGCGCTTGAGGCGCCTGTTGGCGCGCAAGGACGAGTTCGAGGCCGGCAGGATCGCGGCCGACGATTACATCGATTGGGCGCTCGGTGTGCTTGAAAGCGATGCCGGGCCGGAGCGGTTCCGTGACGCATGGCGGGACATTTTCACCCTCAATGAGCCGATGTGGGAGCGTGTCGAGCAGTTGGCCGATGACGGCCACCGGCTGATCCTTTTTTCCAACATCAACAGCATTCACGTGCCGTGGATTTACGACGCATATCCGCGTTTCGCGTGCTTCCACGGCGCGGTGATGTCCTTCGAGACCGGATTCATCAAACCGCAGCCGGAGATTTACGGGCATGCCATCCGGGAATACAGGCTCGATCCGGACCGCACCCTTTACATTGATGATCTTCCGGAGAACGTAGAGGCCGGTCGCGCCGCCGGGCTCCGGGCCTGGCAATACGACCTCAAGGATCACGCCGCCTTCGAAGCCTGGCTCGATGCGGAGCTGAATGCAGAAGTTTCCCACACGTCATGAGCCAACCCCTTGTCATTGCCGGCCGTCAGTTTGATTCCCGTTTGTTCCTCGGCACGGGGAAGTTCGCGTCCAACGAGTTGATGCGCGATGCCTTGGCCGCCAGTGGCACCCAGATGGTGACCGTTGCCTTGCGGCGTGCCGATCTGTCCGGCGCCCGCGATCCTTACGCGAACATCCTGGAGTTCATCGATCCGGCGAAATATCTCATCCTTCCCAATACCAGCGGCGCGATGAATGCCGAAGAAGCGGTGCGGCTTGCGCGTCTCGCCGAAGCGGCGGGGCTGCCGAAGTGGGTGAAGCTCGAGATTCATCCGGATCCGACCTATCTGTTGCCGGATCCGGTTGAGACCCTCAAAGCGGCCGAACTGCTGGTGAAGGAAGGATTCACCGTGCTGCCTTACATCAATGCCGACCCGGTGCTGGCCAAGCGCTTGCAGGAAGTGGGGGTGGCGACGGTCATGCCCCTGGGTGCGCCGATCGGCTCGAACCGCGGGATCGTGACGCGCGACCAGATCCGGATCATCATCGAGCAGGCGATCGTGCCGGTGGTGGTCGACGCCGGCATCGGTGCGCCGAGCCATGCGGCCGAGGCGATGGAGATGGGGGCGTCGGCGGTGCTGGTGAATACCGCGGTGGCGATTGCATCGGATCCGGTGAGGATGGCCAGAGCCTTTGATCAAGCGGTCAGGGCGGGGCGTGAAGCGTTCGAGTTGGGCCTTCCCGAAGTCATCGGGCATGCAAGCGCGACGAGTCCGCTGACCGGATTCCTGGCGTAGGGCATATCAGATTCACAAGCGTGGCGCTTGCCGTGGCGGCGGCCTGACTTTACAAGCGGCCCATGCTTCAGCTGACGGCGATTGTGGCGATGACCCCGGACCGGGTGATCGGGCGGAACGGGGGCTTGCCGTGGCATCTGCCCGAGGATCTGGCGTTCTTCAAGCGCACGACCACGGGTCATCCGATCGTGATGGGGCGCAAGACCTACGAATCGATCGGAAGGCCATTGCCGAAGCGCCGCAACATCGTGCTGACCCGCGACCCTGATTGGTCGGCAGAGGGGGTCGAGGTGATTCACCGCCCCGCGGACCTGCAGACGCTCGAAGGCATCGACGGGCGGGTCTTCGTGATCGGGGGTTCGGAGATCTATGCCGCCTTTTTGCCGCATCTCGATGAGCTGCTGGTCAGCCACGTGAAGCATGCCTACGAGGGCGACACCCGCTTTCCCGCGTTCGAGGACCGGTTTCCCAAGGATGAGCTGTTAGAAACGCATGCCGATTTCGAGGTCCGGCGCTGGACCCGCGTGTGATCAGTTCCGCTTCGGAAGGTGCCACGGGGGATTGGCCTTCATCGCCTCCGCCTGCTCGGGAAAGTTTTTCTCCATCGTTTCGATGATGTAAGGTGTCAGCACGATCGTTTGCAGCCAGAGTGCGAGGATCAATGCGGCCACGTAGCCGGCAATGCGGCGCTGGCCGACGGGCGGGCCGTCGACAAAGTGGCCGCCCGCGCGATCCCACAACGATCTGCCGTGGCTGCGGGTGGAAAAGCAGGCAAAGCCCTGGCACACGAGGCAGAGGCCCTGGACGCCGAAGCCGATGCCCATCAGCAGGACCCTTGCCGCCCTCAGGATCGAAGCCTGCAGGCTCAGGCGCGAGCCGTCGAGGTTGAGGACTTTCAGACGCATCAGCCATTTTCCCGGAGTGGTGGCGAAGCGGCTCACGAGCACGGCCTCGATCGCGAACCAGGGAGCGTAGTGCAGCAGTATGATCCAAGGTTGCGAAAGCAGTTGCCCGATGTCGCGTCCGCCTGCCCACATTGCCAGCCACCAGAGGCCGCTGAAGAGGTAGAGGTCGAGCCAGCGTGCCCAGAACCGGCGGATGAGGTGGGCCTGGATCGGTGCGGCGCTGTTGTCCCCGGCCGGATTCCCTGTCGGATCCGCTGCCGGGCCTTGCGGGTGCAGGCTGTGGTCGAACAGGTGGATCTCACCGAGGGTTTTCCATCCGTCGAGCGGTTCGTGCCAGGCCGGGGTGTCGGCATCGAGCTCGCCGTTTTCGATCCTCGCGCGGATTTCGTAGTCGGTGAGCGGGCCCTCCTTCTCGCCGTTGCGGATGATCCAGAGATTCATGGTCAGAGGTTGCGCAGGGATTTCGCGGCGTCGCTGCGCGCGGCGAAGAATGCCGGCACCAGGGCGGCCAGCGAGCAGAGGATGAAGGCGGAGATCCCGATCAGCACCTGTTCGATCGGGCTGTGGTGTGCGGGCAGCGTGTTGAATCCGGTGAGCGATGCCGAGAACGGATCGAAGCCGATCGAGCGCATGACGACCTGAACCGAGCCGCGGAAGTGCACCACCAGGTGGCCGAGCGCGACACCGAGCACCGCGCCGACGGCACCGAGCAGCATGCCCTGATAGAGGAACACGCGCACAATCTGGCCGGGAGCGGCGCCGAGGGCCTTCATCACGCCGATTTCACGGCGTTTCTGGATCGTGACGGTGAACATCACCGCCATCATCGAGAAGGCCGAGACCAGCACGATGAAAGACAGCGCGAAATACATCATGACCCGTTGCTGGCTGATCAGGGCGAAGAAAGCCTGGTATTGGTCTCCCCAGGTCAGGAAGGACCATGCGGAGCCGTATTGGGCGCGGGCGACCTGGGCGACCTGTTCGGCATCGTAGGGGTCGCTGAGGCGCAGGGCGATGCCTTGGACATCGTCGTCCAGTCCGGCGAGATCCTGGGCCAGGGGCAAGGGTACGAACAGGTCGGGAGTGACCGCCATTTGTGAGGCGAGATACACGCCGGCGACGGTGATTTCCTTGGGCAGCACGATCGATTTGAGGCCCTTGAGGGTTTCGGCGTCCATTTTTTCGGCGTCGGTCTGCCCAAGTCCGGCGATGAGTCCCAGCACCTTGGTCCTGGCTGCAGGACCGAAGCGGTAAACGCCTGCCGCGTCATCCTTCTCGCCATCTTCCAAGGCGACCAGCAGGGCCTCTAGCAATTCCTTTTCGGGCTCGCGGATGTTGGCGGCAAAGAGCTCGGTGAGGGTTTGGTAAGACTGCGTCAGCGGCCCGATGCCGATGGCCGCCGTTTCGGCGCCGGATTGGAAGGCGGCGAGGATGGGATGGGTAGCCGACTGCCAGTCGGATTTGAAGCTCTCGCGAAGTGGCGGGTGCTCGGTCGCCTTGTAGGTGCGCATCACCTGTTCGAAGTTGCGGGTCGAGTACAGGCGGATCCGGTCGCCCACGCCGATGCGGTATTGCTCCGCAAGGGTCGATGAGATCACCGCGCGGTCGTCGATGCCGAGGTCGGCCGAGGATTTCGGGAAATGCTCGAGGTCGAGCATCGCGGCGATGCCCTGGACCTGTGTGGGATCCGAGGTGTCGATGCCGCGGAAGAGGGCCGGGCGCTGCCACTCGGCGACATCGACGATCACGTTGTCCGAGATGTAGGGTGTCGCGCTTTCCACCTCCGGGATCTGCCGGGTGGTGCTGATGATGTCCTGCCAGTGGGTTTTCTCCATGCCGGCGAAGGGGCTGGAGACCAGAATGTGGGGGGTGAATCCGAGAATGCGGCCCTTGACCTCGCGCTCGAGACCCGAGAAGACGGCCATCACCACCACCAGGACCAGCACGCCGAGCATCACCCCCATGACCGAGATCATGGTGAACGA
>CBFGOB010000050.1:0-11598 GCA_965650215.1 uncultured bacterium
ACGCGGTGAGGCCTAGCGGGCTTTTTCAAACCACCGAGAGACGGAGAAGACGGAGGACACAGAGAAGACAGAGTTATTCAAAAACCAATTCTCTGAAATTTCTTCCCGGTGTCCTTCGTCTTCTCCGTCTCTCGGTGGTCAGAAAATACGGATTTGTGCCTGGCCGCAGGTTTCGCGCCACAGGCCGCCTTCGGATTCAAGCTTGCCGGGATGTCGGGCGGTCCGCTTTTTTCAGGCTTTGACTTTCTCCACCTGCACTTCGTGGCGCTGGCCATTGATCGTGAGCACCATGTTCGAGCTGACGGTGGTTGCGTTGGCAGGGAAGGACGGGCTCGGCTTGGGGGCTTCCGTTTTCGCGGGGGCGGGTTCTTTTTTCGCTTGGGCCGCCTGGGTGACTTCCGCCGGTGGGATGCCCTTCACGAGCGCTTCCACCTGTTGCGGGAACATGGCGAAGAGCACGGCGATTTCGTCGGTCGTCGGCAGGCCTTTTTCCGCGCACTGCTTTTTGTAGCCCTCAAGGCCGGGTTCGAGCAGGTCGGCCGGGCGCTCGGTGATCGCCTTTTTGCCGGTTTGTTTTTCGACCAGGGCGAGGATCTCGGGATTGATCGGTCCCGGGGCTTTGCCGTATTTGCCGAGCGCGATGTCCTGGGCCGGTTGGCAGATCATTTTCCAGCGGCCGAACTTGATGTTCATCATGGCCTGGGTGCCGACGATCTGGGAGGTCGGGGTGACCAGCGGGATCCAGCCGAGGGCTTCGCGCACGACCGGGATTTCGCGCACGACCTCGTCGAACTTGTCGGCCATCCCCTGTTCGGCGAGTTGGTTGCGGAAGTTCGACAGCATGCCGCCGGGGACCTGGAAGGTGAGGATGTCGGCATCGACGCGTTCGTTCGCCGGGCTGGTGAATTTCTCGAGCTGCTTGTAGACGCCCTTGAAGTATTCCGCGAGCTCCTGGAGCTTGCCCTTGTCATAATCCGGGCAGCGCGGGTGGCCTTCGAGGAGGGCCAGCATGCGCAGGGTGTCCGGTTGCGAGGTGCCGTTGGCAAAGGGGGTGATCGAGGTTTCCACCGTGTCGACTCCGGCATCGATCGCGGCCAGGTAGGCGGCGGCACCGAGGCCTGCGGTGTCGTGGGTGTGGAGGGTGACCGGCAGGCCGACTTTTTGTTTGAGGGCCTTGACCAGCTCGTAGGCGAATTTGGGAGCGATGATGCCCGACATGTCCTTGATGCCGATCGAGTGGCAGCCCATTTTTTCCAACTCGATGCCCATGTGGACGAAGGCTTCGATCGTGTGGACCGGGCTGGTGGTGTAGCAGATTTCGCCGCGCGCGTGTTTGCCGCAGGCGATGACGGTATCGATGGCGGTCTTGAGGTTGCGGGTGTCGTTGAGGGCGTCGAAGATCCGGAACACATCCTGGCCGGCGGCGGCATTGGCCCGGACGAAGGCGGCGACCACGTCGTCGGGGAAGCTGGTGTATTGGACGATGTTCTGGCCGCGCAGCAGCATGATCTGCGGGGTTTTCGGCGCGGCTTTCTTGAGCGCGCGGAGGCGGTCGAAGGGGTTTTCCCCGAGGTAGCGCAGGCAGGAGTCGATGGTCGCGCCACCCCAGGTCTCGAGTCCGCTGAAGCCGATTTCGTCGAGGATCGGCGCGGCCGGCAGCATCTGCTCGGTATTCATCCGGGTTGCGGCCAGCGATTGGTGGCCGTCGCGCAGAACGGTGTTGTTGAAGGTGACTGGTTTCATGGGATTCGAAGGGCTGCCGTCCAGCGCTGGCTGAACGTGGATTCATCCGGTTCGGCGACAGGCTAGGGAAGGGGCCGGGATTTGGCGATGGGAAATCCTTCCGCCGCCGAGCGTGGCTTGCTATTCACCCGCCATTTTTTTGCAGCTCGCGCCGCAGTCCTGCCTGCCGCAGGGGATGATTCTCTCCTAACAGAACATTGGCCTTTCAGTCGAGCGGGTACGGGCCTTCGTCATCCACGCCCTGCCAGCCGAGGCTGGCGAAGGCCTTGAGGATGGATTTGCCGGGCTCCTCTTCCTCCTCTTCCGCATGTTCGATGGTTGCCGAGCTGGTGAGGCCGCGGATCGACTCGATGCTGATGACCGTGCGGCAGCCTTCGAGGTGGATCCAGTCGCCCCATGATTTCGCTTCGTGCCGTGGTTCGAGTTTGGCCTTGCGCAGGGCGGCAAGGACTTCGCCGATCGTGTTGGGGGATTCGGATTCGGGGAGAGTGACAACGGTTTCCATGGAAGGTTCCTGGGTGGATTGAATGGGGATTATGGCGCAAATTTCTTGGGAGGTCTAGGAAGGAATCGCACATGAGCGCGCAAGGTGCTTTGGTCGCGGTGGTGATGCGCATCCATCTTTCTTCTTGATGGCCGCCTGCAATCGGTGATCGTCGGCATGCATGTCGTCATTTGAAATCCTCGCCTTGCTGGCGGCATGCTGCATCGGTTTGTCCAAGGCGGGCTTCAGCGGCATTTCGATGGTGTCGGTGTTCCTGTTGGCGGATCTGTATGGGGCGAAGGCTTCGGTGGGCCTTGCCCTGCCTTTGTTGATCCTTGCGGATTTGCTGGCCTATCCCGCGTTCATCCGGCACGGCTCCTGGAAACCCGTGTGGCGTTTGCTGGGACCGACCCTGGTCGGAGTGCTGGCGGGTTGGTGGATGCTGGGTTGGATTGATGATGCCGGCGCGCGGCGGGTGATCGGGGCCTGCGTCATCCTGATGGTGGTGTTGCAGGGGTCGCGCCGTTGGCATCCGGAATATTTCGACCGATGGGTGGAGACCCGTGGGGTGGGTGCGGCGGCGGGGATTCTCGGTGGTTTTGCGACCATGCTGGCGAATGCGGCGGGGCCGGTGATCCAGTTGTATCTGATGGCGCGCAAGGTGCCCAAGATGGAGCTGATCGGGATTGGTGCGCGGTTTTTCCTGCTGGTCAACCTGCTCAAGGTGCCGATGAATGCGAACTTGTCCTTGATCAATGGCGAGAGCCTGATGTGGAACCTGCGATTGGCTCCGGCCGTGGTGCTGGGGGTGTTCGGCGGACGTTGGTTGGTGCGGCATGTGCCGCAGAGGGCCTTCGAGTGGATGATCGTGGTGTTTTCCGCTTTGGCCGGCCTGCGGTTGGTGTTCTGGTAAGGATCAGCGCCAGCGGGTTTCCTGCAGGGCTTTCCATGCCTGCCATGCGAACATGCCGAGGAAGATCGGGGCGATGATGTTGCGGGTGGTGGCGAAGGCGAGCAAGCCGACGCTGGTGGCGGTCACGAGGGTGACCCAGAGCGTGATGCGGATCCGATGGGGGCCGAGCAGGGCCTCGAGGAGCCGGCCGCCGTCGAGTGGCAGGATCGGCAGCAGGTTGAACAGTGCCCAGAACCAGCTGATGAGGATCAGCCGGTCGATGAAGTAGGCGGCCGGGGCTTGTACCGGCGGCAGCTGGGTGGCGATGGCAAAGACCAGGCCGCCAAACCCGATTTGGAACAGCGGGCCGGCGGCCGTGATCAGGAAGGACTGGCGGCGGCTCATGGCGACGCCGGCATAGGCCGCGTAACCGCCGAAAGCTTCGAGCACGATGTGGCAGCGCGCGCCGAACTTGCGGGCCGTCAGGGCGTGGCCGAGTTCGTGGACCAGGATGGAAATGAACCCCGCGATCATGAACAGGGCCATGTAGAGCAGGGCGGTGCGGGTGTCCCCGCTGGCCATGCGTCCCGAACCCAGGATGGCCAGGGTGACCCAGAAGAAGGGTTGGACGGCGACGGGGATCCCGAAAAGGTGGAATTGGAGCATCGGCGCAACAGGTAGGGCAGGATTGGCGGTCCCGCAAGGCCGCGAGGGTGGAATGATGGCAGATCTTGACCGGTGACTGGAATGGCCCTAGATGACTGGCCCTTCGGGCGCGCGTCCCGGCCATCCAGTCCCATGTCTTCCCCGTCCATTGTCCTCAAATGCCTTGCGGTTCCGCTCGCGGTTTCGGCCTTAGTTTCCTGTCAACCCAAGCCCGACCTGACGAATGCGCCGAAGCCGCGGCAGGTGCTTTACGACTGGCAGGACACGGGCGGGCCCGGGCGCCTGGTGGTCAAGATCAGCCTCAGCGAGCAGATCGCGCGTTTCGAGCGCGACGGCAAGGTGGTCGGCTGGTGTTATGTGGCGACCGGCCTGGGCGGCTATGCGACGCCTGAGGGGGACTACAAGATTCTCGAGAAGAAGGTCGAAAAGGTCTCGAACCTTTACGGCCGCATCTTGAATGCGGAGGGCGGCGTGGTGGATTCCGATGCCACCTCTTCGGATCCGCTCGCTGAGGGCCAGCGCTTTGTCCCGGCACAGATGCCGTATTGGATGCGGCTGACCTGGGGTGGGGTGGGCATGCA
This sequence comes from uncultured bacterium, assembly GCA_965650215.1. GTDB lineage: Bacteria > Verrucomicrobiota > Verrucomicrobiia > Verrucomicrobiales > Akkermansiaceae > Luteolibacter. The sequence goes on from CBFGOB010000050.1 coordinate 4,367, forward strand.
CGGCGGGCCGATTCCGAAGCCGGGTCGGCCGGCTTCGCATGGTTGCATCCGGATGCCGAGGAAGTTCGTGCCGACCTTGTTTGCGGCGGTGAAGGTTGGCACGCCGGTGTCGATCCGTCAGGATTACACGCCTCCGGCCGAATCCTCGCGCTGGCTGGCGTCGAGATCCCAACAAGACTGAGGCTTGCATCATGTTTGTCATTTCGATTGCCGCTTTGAAGCGCAACAGCGCGCTGCTCCGTGAAGTCAAGGAAGCCGCCGGCTGCCGGATCGTGCTCGCGCTCAAGGGTTTTTCCTGCTGGAAGGCCTTTCCTTACCTGCGTGAGGACCTCGACGGTTGCTGTGCGTCCGGATTGTGGGAGGCCCTGTTGGCGCGCGATGAATTCCAAAAGCAGGTGATCACCTACTCGCCGGCCTACGACGAGGACGACATCACGGCCTTGTGTGAGTTCACGCATCATCTCGATTTCAATTCGCTTTCACAGTGGAGGCGTTTCCGGGATCAGGTCATGGCCCACCCGCGCTTCCGGAGCGGCGAGCTGCATTGCGGGCTGCGCGTCAACCCGCAGTGCTCGACCGGCCAGACGCCGATCTACGATCCTTGCGTGCCGGGGTCGAGGTTGGGAATCACGGCGGACCAGCTCGAAGGGGTAGACCTGAGCGGTCTGTCGGGCCTGCATTTCCATACCTTGTGCGAGCAGGATTCCGATGATCTGGAAAAGACGCTCGAAGCGCTGGATGAAAAATTCGGGCATTTGCTCAGGCTGCCGCAATTCACCTACCTGAACATGGGTGGCGGCCACTGGATCACCAAGCCGTTTTACGATCGCGAGCGCCTGGTGCGTCTGGTACGCCAGGCGCGGGAGAAATACAATGTCGAGGTCTGGCTCGAGCCCGGTGAGGCGGTGGCGATCCACAGCGGGGTGCTGCGCGCCAAGGTGGCCGATGTGTTCGAGTCGGCGGGTCACCGTCTGGCGATTCTCGATGTGTCCGCGACCGCGCACATGCCGGACGTGATCGAGATGCCGTACCGGCCGGATGTGTTTCTGGTGGATGCCTCCGCGGGTTCAGGGCCCGTGCCGGCGGTGGTGTTCGAGGGCGAACCGTACACGCCTGCCGGCGATGCCGCAGCCGGTGGCTGGCTTTATCGTCTCGGCGGTCCCACCTGCCTGGCGGGCGATGTGATCGGTGACTATTCGTTTCCGCGCGAGTTGCGGGTCGGTGACGTGCTGGTCTTCGATGACATGGCGCATTACACGATGGTCAAGACCACGACCTTCAATGGCGTCAAGCATCCGCCGATCGCCTTGCAGCATGAGGATGGTCGGCTGGAGGTTGTGAGGGAGTTTCGTTACGAGGATTTTAGGGATCGGTTGAGTTGAGAGATGGGGATCGCCCCTAACTCGAACCCTTCCAAACGACACTTTGTGTCAGGCAAATGCGGTTGCTGTACAGGTGTGGTGAACCGGTCTATTCCTAAACGATTAGCCGCATTGAACGTTCACTCCGCCTTCCATGTCGCATTCTGGATTGCCATCAATTCGGCGACCTTATCGGGCATTTGTGCTGCGAGGTTGGAGGTTTCCAGCGGATCCGCTTTCAGATCGAAGAGTTCGATTTCCTCCGGCTTGATTGGGATTGTCTGGTCCTTATCTCAGCGCGGATGGAGTCGGATCATTGATAAAGCATACTTTTTCCTAACGGGTAATTTGGTTGTTTGGTAAATTTTTAATTGCAATCTAGCAATTGGTTGAATACCGAGCGCTTGTTGCCTCTGCTTGACATTAATATATTAGAATGCGTACCAATGAATCCTTGTATGCCGCAGTTCCGCAGTTCCGCAGTTCCGCAGTTCCGCAGTTCCGCAATGTCGTAAACTGCTGACTTTTGCGATCCATTTCGCGATTGTGCTTCATGTCGTCACTGCGGCATTCGCGCAAGGATCGAAGGGGGGAGATTCGTTGACTCCGGGTCTTGCCAAACAGCTTGGAGAACTCGAAAAACTCAGCGATTCACCCACGAATGGCGCGAAAGCCGAAGCTTTGGCCCTACGCCTGCGCACACCACTTTACCCCTACCCGGCGGCCACACAGCGCATGCAGTTTGCGTTGGCAAAGGCATTGGCCCACCAGGGAAAGCTGGCCGAATCCGACCGTCATTTCCGGGATGCCTATGCTCCCACAGCGCCGGATGAACGCATTCGCCTCGATGCCCTCAATAGCCATGCCGACTTTCTCGCTGATGATCCGGCGACGATTGAAACAAGTATCCGGCTCATCCGTGAGGTGCTGAAGGCGGATCCTGAATCTCCCCAGTTCCAGCAGGGTGCTTACCGTTTTTGCTGCCTTCTGCTGGTTTCAGGCAAGTATCCGGAAGCTGCTGCGGCACATTCCAAACTGGCCGCATCCGCCCGAATGGTCGATCCGCTCAAGGAGAAGGTTTCCCGCCTTGGACATTACATTCGCGCCATCGATGAGCGGGAAACCGGGATTGATCCCTATTTCGCACCATGGCGTCCCATCGAGTCGATGAGCTCCTTGGCCACCCGCCGCCGCATCGCCGACCTTGCCTTTGCCATGCAGGACATCCCCCGCGCCGCCGCTCTGTATCTTGAGCTTGGAAAGCTTGCTCGTGCCGCATCGCAGATGGAGATCGTGGCATGGGCGCACATGCAGTACTCCCGTACGCTTTATCTGGGATCTGGCAAGGACTTCACCCGTGCCACCGAGGAACTCGACAAGTTCCGCACCACTTATGCCAAGGCATCGTGTGCTCCATATGCCCTACTCCAGAACGCCCTCCTATTGAACAATGCCCAAAAGGATCAGAATCAATGCCGTGCCACCCTTGATGCCATTTTGCTCAAGCATGGCAAAAGCCCGGAAGCAGAGCATGCCAGTTACTATCTCGCGATGCTTGCCTATTTCCAAAAGGACTACGGGAATGCCACCGCGCTTGTCCACCGGCACACGGAGAATTTCCCCCAAAGCCCCAAAAACGCCTACCTCATTTCCACCTTCATTCCCCGGATGGAGAAAGAGGCCCGCGAAAAACAAAAAAATGGCTCAAAAGCCAATTGATCCCTCACGCTGCCCATGTCCCACACCCGCCAATTCCTGACCTTTGTTTTCGCTGTGATCGTCCATCTCGCGCCCGCAATAGCCGCCGATCAATCGATCGCGATCCATGGGGATCAAGGTGCCGACCCCAGTGCAGTTGCCACTTTCGTCACGAAGTTCGAGGGGGAGCTTCATACGCTGGACATTACCGTTGAGGACGCATCTGTTGAGCTTGACGTGATTACAGAAAGTCCGACCAACGGTCTCTGGCAAATCGAAACCACCCGTTCCGATGGTGCCAAGTTTCGTTTGGCTGATGCCAGTGCGCATCAGAACCATGCTTCCAGTTTCAAGTTCAGACAAAAATCGAAGGGAGGTGCTGGTGGCGGCAGCGGCGGTGGCAGCAAGACCTATGAGGCGATTTCCCAGCAGATCCAGATTTTCGCCAGTTACCCAGGGGAGCCGGAGAAGGAAGCGCCGCGTCCTACTCAGCAAGGTGACGAGTATTATGGAATCGTCCTGCCGGATCAGCCTGAAAAACCCGTCCGTATTCGACTCGTCTACAATCGTTCGGCGTATGATAGTTTTGATCCAAGTTCCATTCAACTCGCAATCGCGAATGGATTGAAAATCGTCAATCGACCGGCAGATCAGGGCGTCGCCGAGATTGCCGCGGAGCTACAACCTGGGAGTGAAGTCACCTTCGATGTTGTTCATGACAGTGGAAGTGTTCCTGTGATTAACGAACCTCTGCCTATCATGCTTACTCTTACCGAACAGTCGGGAGCGATCCATGAGGATAAAGTCAATCTCTTGCCAGTGGAGATAGTTGCCGACACTAATCGTGATGGATTAGTTAATTTATCTGATAAGTCAGGCAAAGATCAATGGTCCAGCCAGCACGGTGCTATCTATTCAGTGAATTTCGATAATGACAACCATGGTGCTGGCGCGGGGTTTGACACCATGCCCGACGCCATCACATGGTGGGATATAGACGGTGTTCCTAAACACGAAAACTGGACCATCGAGAATAAAGCAGACGTGGCTGACATCGCGCCGCTTCATGTCACAATCCCGAATTTACCAGACGGGAGCCGGGTTTTTCTCACAGCAGGGCACTTGGAGCAAATTCATGCTGTTCACGTGTTCGGGAAAGTCGAGGCGAGCGCTCAGGCCATCTGGGGCGGCATCCTCACAGAAGGTCGGCCATGGGCTGACGCCGACACTGAACGGCTAGATATTGAGATTTCTGGATGGCTCAGTCCCGTCCCGAGCGCAAGCGCGAAGCCCGTAAAAGGCACCTACAACTTCGGAGTCGAGGGCATCGCATTTCGCGGAATGAAGATACCAAACGGAACGTTGGCTGGCCGATTTGGTGGCATAGTTGAAATCGGACTAGAGATCCAACTCCCTGGCGAACAGAGCCGAATGCCATGCGGCAAGGTGAAAATGAAAGTCGCGCCATTCCTGCTCACTTCCAATGACCGACCCACCGACAGTGTGTTTGTGCTAGAGATGGTTGGAGGTCTCGCCGATAAGGGTAATGATCCAGCGCACCCGAAGCCAGTGATGCCGCTTGCCAAGATGATCGATAAAGGAACGCCGAATCACCCGAATAAGTGGATACAGGATCACGCTGAGATCGGTTATACCCAACGTCCGGGCGGCCCCCTGACCAAGATGACCTTTGTTTGTCCATACGAGGCTCAGTTGGCCACTTGGCCCTCTACGGAACTATTCTCGGTCGACAAAGGTATCTTCGCCTTGGGAAAGAACCTCAATGGGGATGGCGGAGACTTCGGTGGAAATATAGAACTGACCCATCCGCAGGACAACTACCCGCTGGGAAGGGTTGTCGCGGGAAGTGCCATGAGTGCGAGCCTCCGTGCGTTTCTCGAAGCCCAGGAGTTGCAAACACCCGTCGTCTCCAATATTGCTTACACGGAAATCCAACATATTGACGAAGTGCTCTCCCCCGGACCGAACAACACCACTTACGTCCCTGGCCCCGCCGAAGCCATATTGTTACTGCAGGAAAAGTTTGACAACGAGGGAAAACAGGTGCGTGGCGTCCTTTTTTCCCCGGACACCGTGCAGCCGACCGTGGCCAAGGTATGGAAAAGTGCCACCGCCGCCTCCACACCATTCATCATCACCGATCAAAACTATGACGAGGTGATCGATGAATGGAGCCGATTTAATCGGACCGAGGGAAACCCACAGGGCGGCTACCTACGCCTCGTGGGAGGAGTCTCCGGGGGGCAGATCGCCGTAATAAAGGCCATCACCAAAGCGGTACAGGCCGATGCGAGCCGGATAGAATTCGCGGGAAACCCCGAGGGCAAGCTCATGATCGAGGTGGAGTATTACTACGACACGGGTTCAAAGCCACTCTCCAATTGGAAGGCAATCAAACCGCACCGGGCGAATAGTTGGTATCGCAAGCCTGTGGAAGGCGCGTATGTCGTCTGTGTCCAGAAAACCTTGCGATGGGCGAGCACCACTCCCGCGCTGATGACCGTAAAGGAGATTCTGGAGGATCAGGACTTTCTGGATTTCAACCATACGACACTTCCTCCGCTCATCGCCGCGACCGCAAATATTTCTGGAATTAGCAATCCGGTAAAAGTTCCGTGTTTGTTTTACATGTTCGACATCCCGGAAAATAATGAAGCAGCTGCTGGACGCCCCTGGCACGCTGTTGCGTATACATCAAACACGGCCAATCTTCAGTGGGTTAATTCTAATCCGGTGAACGCCAAGCCCTTCGGCCCTCGTAATACGTCGAATGAGGACGTGATGGTATCCGGAATCCGGGCGGTTCTTCCCGGACAATCACTGTTCCTAGATGACTGGAACCAGTTTCACATTCAAAGCGGAGAAATTCATTGCGGCAGCGCTGCCGAAAGAGAGGCCGAAGCGAACTGGTGGGCTAAATAGTGAAAATCCGATTAAATTTTAATATCATGAAAACTAACATTAATGAGAAGTTGATGATTCTGGGTATCACCATCATCCTTATTTCTTCGATTTTTGCGGCCGAAAAGCCGCTGGACTGGCCTGAAGCTGCTGAAATTAAGATTGAAGAAATTCTCAAAATTAAAACAGAGGCGATGCATTTTCCCAGCATGCGCTCCGAAAATGGCGTTCTTGGAAGACGCTCTCAGGCATTAATGAACGAACTTGGAGCAATAATCAACGATCCTGAATTGATCAGCAAGATAGAAGCGAACGAAGGAGGAGACATTAAAGCCAAGATTGCCTTGTGGGCGTATGATCGCAAAAAACGACCTGACGAATACGCAAGATTTGCCAAATATTATGTGAACGAACCATCAAGGGACGAGGCAGCTGATTATTACCGTCGGATACACCTGAAATCGAAGAGAAAATACGGTGATGATCCATTTAGCCCCGCTCCAAAAGATGCAGATTTCATTCCTCGTCCCGGAACATGGATTCCAAATCCGGTGGACGATGAGGATCAAAAAGAGGAGTTTCGTTTAATTTTGGAGTATCACTACTTTATTCCCCCGACCGGTAAGCAATTTGATGGAGACTATTATCGTGGGCAAATATCAACAGCGTTAAAAAATGTAGGTAACTATTCCAAATCGCTTATCACTTGGATTACAGATGCAAAGCTTGCGATAGAAGCCGTCGGTAATTCTCAACTGACTGAATTCCCGCGCGGCAATTCTACAGCAATTGTCATCCTTACAAGCATTGATTCACCTGAGAGTTTCGCTGCTCTCGCTCTCTTCTGGAAAAATGGCTTGTGCAAAGGAATAATCACAGAATATTTTGAAAGGAAATTCGGGATAGTGAATACACCAGATAGTAATCCCGACTTGAAAGCATACAACTCATGGATTGGATTGGCAAAACGATCCTTATTGAGTACGGATGAACAAGAATTCTCTAAATGGCTTTTATCTCTTGAGCCGCCCGCAACCAAATGATTTGCATGGATCGGTGTCGAAAACTAGACTGATGCTGTTGTACAGTGACCGTATTCGCCTGATACTTGGTGTCATACTGGCGGGGTTGGTTTAGGGCTCAAGCGGCAGATTTTCACATTCAAGTTCTCCTTTTGAGGTGGTTTTTTGTGAGTGCCAGTTTTGGCTTTTCGGCTCGCCTTTGGCGGCGCAGCATTACAGCCAAAGGCGA
>CBFGOB010000051.1:0-11358 GCA_965650215.1 uncultured bacterium
TGACCGGCGAGGACCGGAGCAACCGCGGAAAGTAAGCGCCCATGTGCTACGGTCCTGACGGTAGCCCTGGATTCGCTCGATAGCGCGGAAAATCCTGTTCCTGCCGGCTTCATTTGCTCATGGTGGTGCGCAGCATGAAAGGCCGCGTTGCGCTTGTTACCGGATCCAGCCGTGGTTTGGGTCGTGTCATTGCCAAACACCTGGCCGCGCAGGGGGCGAAGGTGGCACTCAACCATGCCCATCACGCTGACGACGCGAAGTCGGCGCTGGCGGAGGTCCGCGAGGTCGGAGAAGCGGCGATGTTCAAGGCCGATGTGTTTGATGAGCGCGGGGTGCGCAAGCTGGTCGAGCAGGTGGGTCGCGAGCTCGGGCCGGTTGAGATCCTTGTGGTCAATGCCACTCCGCCGCAGCGCAATCGCCGCATCGACCAGTATGCGGAGAGTGATTTCCGCTCGATGATCGATGCCTTCCTCATGAGTCCGCATTTCCTGACGCGGGCGGTCATGGACGGGATGAAGGCACGCGGCTATGGCCGGATCATCCACATCACCAGCGAGGTCTTCCACGAGGCGACGGCGAATTTTTCCGCCTACATCGGTGGCAAGGGAGCGCAGATTGGCTACATGCGCGCCAGTGCCGTCGAGTTGGCACCGCATGGGATCACGGTCAATGCCGTGGCTCCGGGATGGATTCCGGTTGAGCGCCATGTGGCGGTTCCCGAGGCCGCGCTCGAGACTTACCGCCAGACGATCCCGGCGGGCCGCTTGGGGACGCCGCAGGAAGTCGCGGCGGCGGTTGCTTACTTTGCCGGCGAGGATGCGGGTTTTGTCACGGGACAGACGCTGGTGGTGAATGGTGGGAGGACTTTGCTCTAACGGACCATGCCGATTGCCAGGGAAATCCGCAAAGCGATCCGGCGAGTCCCGGGGCTGGGCGGGTGGCTTGAGGATTTCACCGAGTGGCGGGTCCTGCGCCGCCGCGGGAGGCGCTTCCCCGAGTTCTCGTGGATGCCCGGACCGCGATGCCCGCAAGCGCGGGTCGAGGCGTCGCGGATGCAGATCGGTCCAAAGCTCTTGGTCTTCGGCGGATACATCACTTTGGACCGTGTCAGCCGGCGGGTCGATCTTTTCGACATGAGCCGGCAGTGCTGGCAGGCGCTTGGCGAGATGCCGGATGGCGTGCCGCAAACCCATAGCGGCATCGCATGGGATGGTGGAGAGCATATCTATCTGGTGGGCGGGCAGATCGGGGCGAATTGCTCGCCGGTTTCGTCGGCCTGTTGGTCTTTTCACATCGGCCGCCACTCGTGGAATCCGTTGCCACACTTGCCCGAGGGGCGTTACATGCCCTTGGTGCACGAGCGGGATGGTCGCCTGCATTGCCTATCCGGCAGCAAGCCCGATCGACGTTCTCCCGCCCATGAGCACTGGAGTATCGGCATTCACGATGGCTGTGCGACCGAGCGCGCCTGGCGGCAGGAGGTGCCGTTGCCCTCGCCACGCACTCATACCGCCAGCTACCGTCTGGGCGATGAGATCCTTGTGTTCGGCGGCCAGACCGGCGACGTGCCGGCAGTCGAAGGGGATCCGGATTATGCCTGCGATTTCAACTCGCCACTCGATGAAGTCATGGATGAAGTGTATGCCTTTCACCTGGATACCGGTGCGCTACGCATGCTTGCGCCGATGCCTGAAAAAATTTCGCATACCGAGCATGCGGTGCTGAGGATTGGCGACTGGATGGTCATCGCCGGCGGGGTATTGGATCGCAACCGCATGTCGGATCTGGTGTTGGCCTATGATCTGCGACATGACCGTTGGCAAACGATCGGCCGCCTGCCCTATCCGATGAAGTCCAAGATTGTCGGCCTGTGGGAAAATCGCCTGTATCTGGTGACCGGCCAGCGCAGCCGGAGTGAGATCGACCTGCGGTCCGGACGGGTGCTCGATACGGTGTGGCACGCCGCGTTGCCGGAGCCGATTGGTTTGAATCCCACCCCGCGCCAATGAAGATCGGGTTTTATTCAAATCACGGCAGCGAGTGGATCGCCGGGGTACTCTACATCCAGACGGTCATCCGTGCCCTGGCGGAATTGCCGGAAGCGGTGCGGCCGCGGATGCACTTGCTGATGCACCGTGCGACCGACGTCGTGCATTATGGTGATTTGCAACACGCCCTCGCTTCAACCATTCGTTACGACCACATTGCGGCATCATCCTGGAGACGATGGATGAAAAACTGCCTCCGCCGCCTGTCAGGGAAGGAAAGCTTGCAGCGCTGCATCCGACAGGCAGGAGTCGATGTCGTGTTTCCCTGCATGAAGCCGATGGGGAAATCCTTTCCGGTCCCTTGGATCGGTTGGATTCCGGATTTCCAACACCGTCGATTGCCGGAACTTTTCAGTGCCGACGAGAGAGGAAACCGTGACCGGCATTATCAGGGGATTCTCGATGAGGCCGCCCATGTTGTGGTCAGTAGTGAGAACGCACGCGCGGATCTGCTGCGCTTTTACCGGGTTTGTCCGGAACGGATCAGTGTTTATCGGTTCCGCACCCATGCCGATCCGCGTTGGTTCGAGGGTGACCCGCACGAGACCGTGCGGGAGCTGGGTCTTCCCCGGAAATTCCTGATGTTTCCCAGCCAATGGTGGAAGCACAAGAACCACCTCGTGCTGATCGAGGCGATGGCCCGGGTAAGGGATGCCGGCATGGACGATGTCTTTCTGGTCCTGACTGGCAAGGACAGCGACTTCCGCCATCCCGATCATCCGCAGGAGATCCGCCGGGCGATTGCAAGCCACGGCCTGGAGGGGCGGATCCGTGACCTCGGGCTCCTGCCGCGCTGGCAACAGGTGCAGTTGATGAGAGCTGCCTGTGCGATCGTCCAGCCCTCGCGTTTCGAAGGTTGGTCGATGCTGGTGGAGGATTGTCGTGCATTGGGGAAAGCCGTGTTTCTTTCCGATATTCCGGTACACCGCGAGCAGGCTTATCCGCGGGTGGAGGTGTTTGCGCCGGAATCCGCGGTCGAGCTTGCCTCGCGGATTGCGTCCCGGTGGCCATCCCTGCATCCCGGTCCTGATTTCGGCGCTGAAGCCGGGGCACGCCGGGAGAATGCGAGGCTCATCCGCGAAAATGGCGAGGATCTGCTCCGCATGTTTGCAGCGGTGGTCGGAACTCATGTGTCATGACGCTTCGTTTGCGTTTTCTTGCGGTGTTGCCCAAGCGGTCCCCTGCGCCGATGGTTTGTCCCCTCACGCAGTGGCCGGGCATTGGGCATGCGGGCCAAATGATTCGTTTACGCCGGGCGGGATCTGCGGTTATCTGGGGCAAGCCCATGAAGATCCTCCATTCACTTCTCCTTGTTGCCGCCTTCGGTGTTGCCCAGGCATTCGCCGCCGACCCGATGGCACCGATCGATCCCTCGGCCTACAAGCAACCCGTGCGTGTTTCCTGCGTTGGTGACAGCATTACCCAGGGCAACAAGAAGGGCAACTATCCCGATCAACTTCAGGCGCTGCTTGGTGACCGGTGGGTGGTTTCGAATTTCGGCCACAGTGGCATGACGCTCCTCAAGAAAGGGGACAGGTCCTACTGGACCAGTCCGCGTTATCAGCAGGCGCTCGAGTCGAAGCCGGACGTGGTCATCATCAAGCTCGGTACCAACGACACCAAGCCGCAGAACTGGGTGCACAAGGCGGATTTTGCCGCCGACTACCGGGAGCTGATCGAGTCGTTCCGGAAGCTCGAGAGCAAGCCGCGCATCTACCTCTGCCTGCCTTGTCCGGTGTTTGGCGCCGGCAACTTCAAGATTGTCGAGAGTGGCATCCAGGAGGAGATCCCGATGATCAAGGCCCTCGCCAAGGAGATGAACCTGGGCCTGATCGACATGCATGCGCCTTTGGAGGGCAAGCCGGAGCTGGTGCCCGACCGCGTGCATCCGAGCGCTGCCGGTTACGGCCTGATGGCGGAAACCGCGTTCACCGCGCTGACCGGCAAGCCCGCGCCGCAGGCGCTTGCGAAGTAAGCAGTGCCCCATGCGTGCATGAGACCTCTCGCGTCAGTGGCCGATCCGGAAGTCGTCCTGTCATTCGATTTCGACGGGACCTTGCACGATCCGGCGTCCGAGCCGGCGGTGCCGCCGCGGTTTTTCGAGGTGCTTGAGCGCTTGAGGCGCACGCACCGTGCGTGCTGGGGAATCAATACCGGCCGTTCCCTCGAGCACCTGATCGAGGGTTTCGAGCAAAGCGGGTTTCCATTCCTGCCGGATTGGGTCGTTGCCCGCGAGCGTGAGATTTATTTCCCCTCCGCCGACGGCCTTTGGCAGCCTCACGATGCCTGGAACGGGCGTTGCATGGAGCAGATCGACCGCTTGTTTGAAGAGCAGCAACGGTTCCTGTCGCGTGTCCGTCACGAGATTGAGGAATGCACCGGTGCCCAGTGGCTGGAGATGGAAGGGGAGCCTGCCGGGCTCATTTCCCGCACCGAGGAGGAGATGGAGTGGATCGTCGGCCGTGTGATGGAGTGGGCCGATCCGCAGAGCAGCCTCGCCTGGCAGCGCAACACGATCTACCTGCGTTTCGGCCACCGCGATTTCCACAAGGGCAGCTGCCTGAGCGAGATCGCCGCCCTGCATGGCGTGCCGAGCGAGCGGTGTTTTGCGATCGGCGACAGCCACAACGATCTCGAAATGCTCGATCCGCGGCATGCGGGCATGATCGCCTGCCCGGCGAATGCGCTCGAGCTGGTGCGCGAGCAGGTGGTGGCCGGCGGCGGAGTGCTTGCCTCAAGCGCGCATGGCGACGGTGTCGTCGAGGCCCTCGAGCGCTACTTCGGATCCTGAACGGGTCCGTTGCGGGTTTGACGGCTCGCTGGAATTTGCTAGGAACAGCGGGACCAAGGGTTCCGCTGTCCGGGCCTTGGCATTCACCCGCGCCTTGATGCTCCCATGTTATTGCCCAAACGCCTAGCCACCGCCATCGGTTGTTTCATTCCGACCGTCGTCCTGTTCTTTTTCGGCATCGCCATGGTTGGCGGCATGATCGTGGGCGGGATTGCAGGGGCCAAGGCGAGCAGCAGCAGCGAGGGTGCCGAGGCCGGCAGGATCGCCGGCGAGCAGTTCGGCCAGACTTTCGGTCCGCTGATTTTCCTCCTGTCGCTTTTCCTCGCGGCCATCACGGTGGTGGTCCTGACCTTCGGCGGCATTCTGCCCTGGTGTCGCAAGCCGCGCGAATCCGGTTCGCAGCCGCCGAACCCGTTCTGAACCCGGATTGCGACGCATGGATACGGTCACGCATTTCCTGAGGCAGCACCTGCATGACATCGCGGTGGCGATCATTGCGACCCTGCTGGTGATTTTCGGCAGCGACATCAACCGCTCCATCAAGGGCTTGGTGAAGAGAAACCATTTCGTCGTGCGCTTGACGGTGTTCGTGCTGGTCTGCGCCCTTGGCTACGGGCTGGCGACGGTGTTCCTGGCGGACTTGCTGGTGTCCTTGCTGCGGTCGATTCCCGGGCGTTTTCTCGCCGTGTGGATCGTGCTCCTGTTTGTGTTGCTGGGGCTGGTGGCCGAGCGGCGTCGGCAGATTTGAGGCTCAGTTCCGGAATGTTTTTTCAAGCCAGGAGTCGACCACGGCGGTGGCCGGGTAGGCCGGGTCGCCGAGGCGGCGGTTGATGTCCGCATGGCCTCTGAGGCCACTGCCTTCGAATTCACGACATTCGGCAGTCGTGCCTGCTTGCCGCAGGGCTTGCGTCAGCGCCTTCGACTGGAAGCTGCCATCGGGACGCTGCACATGGAGAATGAGGAATGCGGGTGAGTTGGGCGCGGCCGCGTGGCGGGTGGGGGACAGGGCGGCTTGTCGCTGCGGGTCCTTGCCGAAGGCCTGCACGTAAGTGTCGCGCATGAGCCGTCCCGCCTGCGCGATCTGCGGCGCGACGTCGTAGCAGGCGCCATCGATCGGAATGATGCCGCGCAGCGAGCCAGGACTCAGTCGGGCCTCCTTGAGATAGCGCATGTCCGTGCCGACCAGCGCGACCAGATGGGCGCCTGCGCTGTGTCCCATGAGCACGACCCGTTGCGGATCGAAGCCCAGGGTATCCGCGCGACGGACGAGATGGGCAACCGCTTGCGCGACATCGTGCGCCTGTTGCTCGACGGTGGCATCGGGCACGAGGCGATAGTTGATTGATGCGAACGCGTAGCCTTGCCCGAGATAATGGGTGGGCTTGTGCTTGCCGGTGGCGTTCCGCTTGTCGCCGCGTTTCCATCCCCCGCCGTGAACGAAAACGACCAAGGGGGATCCGGCTTGCGTTGGTTTCCAGTAGTCGAGCTTCTGCAGCGGGTCCTTGCCGTAAGGCATTTCGATGCAGGCAGCTTGCTGCGGCACGCTTTGGGCAAAGCCGAGGGTGATGGTGACGAGCGAGATCAGGGTGAAAGCATGCATGGAGGCGACGAGGGAGGTATCCTCAAGTAGCAAACCCCCGTGGGCTCCGAAGGTTGCAAAAAACCAATGGATGACCGCAGGGCGCGGCGCTCGCGCGGTGGAGGCGGGTCACTCGTCGGCGGGCTTCGCCGGCTTGGCGTCCTTCGTCAGCTCGTTGGCCATGATTTGCGCCTGGCGCGCATAGTCGATGGCTTCGCCGAGAATCCTTGCGGCTTCCTGGGGGGCGTGGAAGCCCATCGAGTTTTCCGCATTCACGAAGTCGAGCCGCCACTGGGCCTTGCGCTGGAGGTCGAGCGCGGCCTTGAGCTCCTCGGGCGAGGCGCCGGCCTGTTTCGAGGCGACGATGGCGGTGATCATTTCGTCGATGGCCGTTCCCGCACGGCCCATCAGCGCGTGGGTCCGGTCCTGGATCGCATTCACGCGGGCGAGCAGTTCCTCTTCGGGGTAGGGGTGGCAGGTCTGGCAGGAGCGCGAGATCTGCAGCAGCGGGCTGCGCACCCAGTGTTCCGACACCTTGCTGGCGCCTTCGCGCTTGTAGGGCATGTGGCAGTCGGCGCAGGAGACACCGCTGCGCGCATGCACGCCCTGGCTCCACATCTCGAATTCCGGGTGCTGGGCCTTGAAGATCGGCGCGCCGGTTTCGGCATGCATGAAATCCAGGAACTCCGAACCGTCGTCGAATTTCCGCTCGGTGTAGGTTTGCTCGATGTCTTCCATTTTCAGCCCCTTGTCCCAAGGGAAGAACAGCGTGGTTTTCGGTCCGCAGTAGTATTCCACATGGCATTGGGCGCAGGCAAACGAGCGCATTTCCTGGCGGGTGGCGTCGGTGTTGGGGTCGTAAGGTGTTGCGCGGTCGCCTTCGCGCCAGCGTTCGACGCTCGGCAGGTGGGGCACCGGCGAGTTGCCGGCCGCCAGCGCCTGGATGCCTCTCACGAAACCCGGACGCGTGACCCGCAGCGACATCGTCTCCGGATCGTGGCAGTCGACGCAGGACACCGGGTGGGCATCGCCCAACTGGGCCGAGTGCGCCTCGCCGTGTGGCGTGCCGTCCGGCGTGGCCAGCATCGCCGCGTGCGCATCCTGGTAGGGGATCTTGCTCATCAGCTCGAAGCCTTTCATCACCGCGTCCCAGTCGAAGCCGTCGGCATCCGCGAGGGTTTTCTGCCCGGCCTCCAGCCCCACGCGCCGCCAGGTCGGCACCACCGAGGCATGGCAATGCAGGCAGGCGCCCGGTTGTGGTTTTTCGGTGATCCGCTTCGATTGCTCCTGGTCATAGAGCATGTAGGCGTGGCCGCGGCGGTCGCGGAAATCGATGGCGAAGGCATAGCCCTGGAACATCCGCTTCAGCCACGGGTCGCGGTCGATCCGGGACTCCGGGATTTCACCCTCCGAGCCGCCGTAGCGGGTGTGGGTCTTGTCCACGGTGCGGAGGTAGGAGTTGTATTGCCGCGGCCAGTTCTTGCCCCACTGCTTGGGGTCGGTGGTGTTTTCCGTGACTTCCACCAGCCTGACGTAGCGGTTCTGCGCCTCGTTCTTGCGGTGGAACATCGTCATCATCAGCATCGCGATGCCAAAGGTCGCTGCGGCCGAGACCATGACCGTGAGAACAAACCATTTGAGGCTCCAGATGCGGACGGGGCGAGGTTCGGAGGTTTGGGTTTTCATGGGTGAAGGATGGGCTGGGGTTCGAAGGTTCAGTTTCGGGCACCATGGCCGACGCCGCGGTGGCAGTGGACGCATTGCAGGGAGCTTTCATCGACGCTGCGGCTGCCGGCGACCAGTTCGTGGACGAAGTCGTCGTGGCAGCGGATGCAGCTGTCCTGGAGGATGTGGGCGTTGCGTGGCTTGATCTGGATCGGCTCGTGGAAGTCCATGAACGTGAAGCCTTTCGAGTGCCAGAAACCGTTGTCCGCCTTGGCGAGGTATTTCGGGATGAAATCGTGCGGCAGGTGGCAGTCGGCGCAGGTCGCCGCCTGATGGTGTCCGCCTTTCTGCCACGAGTCGTACTGGTCGTCCATGACGTGGCAGTTCGCGCAGGCGCGCGGGTCCTTGGAAAAGTAGCTCAGTCCTTCGCCATAATCGAAAGCGTAGAACCCGAGCCCTGCGGCAATGCCCCAGGCCACTGCGGCCACCAGTACCAACGGCTTCCATGGGATGGATGGAAATTTTCTCAAGGGTTGCGAGGCTAACAAGAGCCGGAGCGGCGAGACAAGATCAATCTGGCGCTCACATGCGCTTGTTGCTGGCATTGGCGTCGGATATGCCGCAGAGTGGGTTTGCCATGGACAAGAATCTTCCGGATTACGAAGCGCTCGGCCAGTTTTACCTCGGCAGGGGATACGATCCCGCGCTCAAGCGGGCCGACGGCGATCTTCTGCTCTACGACTCGAAGGATCTGGTGACCCACGGCGTGGTGTTGGGCATGACCGGTTCCGGCAAGACCGGCCTGTGCATCGCCTTGCTGGAGGAGGCGGTGATGGACGGGATTCCGGCAATTGTCATCGACCCCAAGGGCGACATCTCCAACCTCTTGCTGGCGTTTCCCGCTCTCGATGCTCCGAGCTTCCGGCCGTGGATCCACGAGGACGATGCCGCCAAGAAGGGGCTTTCGCCGGATGCGCACGCGCAGAACACCGCAGCCCTGTGGCGGAGCGGGCTGGCCGAATGGGGGCAATCGCCCGAACGCGTCCGCCAGTTCAGGGACAGGGCGGACATCCATGTCTTCACTCCCGGCAGCAGGTCGGGCATCCCGGTTTCCATCCTTGCGTCGCTGGAGCTTCCGCCGGCGGGGATCATGGATGACGAAGAACTGTTAGGCGAGCGCATCGAAAGCACGGTGTCCTCGCTGCTCTCGCTGGTCGGCGTGGATGCCGACCCGATGCAGAGCCGCGAGGCCGTGCTGCTCTCCAACATTTTCCATGCCGAATGGGGCGGGGGTCGCGGCATTTCGCTGGAGGGTCTGATCGGTCTGATCCAGCGCCCGCCCTTCGACAAGGTGGGCATCATCGACCTCGAGAGCTTCCTGCCGGAAAAATCGCGTCAGCCGCTCGCCTTGAAGTTCAACAACCTGCTGGCTTCGCCGGGCTTCTCTGTCTGGCTCGAGGGAGCGCCGCTCGACATCCCGTCGATGTTGCACGACGCTTCCGGGAAGCCGCGGGTCTCGATCTTTTCAATCGCCCACCTCGATGACGCGGAGCGGATGTTTTTCGTCAGCTTGCTGCTCAACCAGATGCTTGGCTGGATGCGTTCGCAAAAGGGGACCGCATCGCTGCGGGCGCTGCTCTACATGGATGAGATTTTCGGATTCCTGCCGCCGAGCGCCAATCCGCCGTCGAAGCGGCCGATGATGACCCTGCTCAAGCAGGGGCGCGCGTTCGGGCTTGGCTGCCTGCTGGCGACACAGAATCCGGTCGATCTCGATTACAAGGCGCTTTCCAACATCGGCACCTGGTTTTTGGGCCGCTTGCAGACCGAGCGCGACAAGCTGCGGGTGCTCGATGGCCTCGAAGGTGCGGCGGGATCGCAGCATGCGCCCTTCAACCGCAGGGAAATGGAAACGCTGCTTTCCGGGCTCGGCAACCGGGTGTTCCTGATGAACAACGTCCATGAGTCCCAACCGCTGCTGTTCCATGTCCGTTGGGCGATGAGCTATCTCGCCGGGCCGCTGTCGCGGGCACAGATCAAGGCCTTGATGGATCCGAAGCGTGCGGCATTTGAAGTCAAGGCGTCTGCCGGTGCCGTCAATCCGATGGCGATGCCGGGTGCGACGATGTCTGCCGGCGGCGCTCGTCCGGCCCTTGGTTCCGGAGTGGCCGAGTGCTTTGCGAAACCGGCGGGAGCGGCGGAGGCTTGCATCTATCAGCCTTACCTCCTGCGTGTGGGCAGGCTGCGGTTTTCCCATGTCAGGAGCGGTGTCGATGAGTCCCGCGAGCGGCGTTTTGCCAATCCCATACTCGCCGGGGGCATCGACTGGGATCACCCGCTGGATCCGCCGCGGGATCTGTCGGCCACGCCGGCGGCGGGTGCGGGCTTCGGTGACTTGCCCGCCTATGCGATGAATGCGGCCAATTACCGCCAGGTGGGAAAGCAATTCGCCGATTGGCTTTATGACCACGAGCGTCTTGAGTTGTTCCATTGTCCCGCGCTCAAGGCCTGGTCCGAGCCCGGGGAGACCGAGGCGGCGTTCCGCGCACGTCTCACGCATGCTGCCCATGAGGCCCGCGACCTCGAAGTCGAGGACTTGCGGGCCAAGGCGGCCGTCAAGATCCGCGCGCTCGAGACCCGCTTGCGTGCGGCGCAGGCGAGGGCGGAACGGGAGAAGGCCGAAGCCAATGCCGCCAAGATGCAGGCGGGGGTTTCCATCCTCGGCGGATTGCTGGGAGGCCTTTTGGGCAGAAAGGTCAACCTGGGCACCTTGAGCCGCGGCAGTGCTGCCATCGGGCGCAGCGCCAGTGCCTACAAGCAGCACCAGGATGTGGCCAACGCCATGGACCGGATCGAGGATGTGACTCGCGAGATCGAGCTGCTGCGCACCGAGCTCGAAGCCGAGGTCTCGCGCATCGCCGGAGCTTATCGCATTGAGGATCTCAAGCTGGAGACCGAAACCCTCAAGCCGACCCGCACGAATGTGAGCGTCGAGCAGGTCGCCTTGCTGTGGATTCCGTCCTGAAGCGCATCGATCCCGATCGTCGGCAGTCCTTCGGCCGGGCCTGCCTCACAGCGAACAGGAATTGCCTTCGCACCGCATGCCCGAGCGCTGGTTCCAGGGCATTTTCGCGAGCAGCATCGCCATGCCGCACCAGTCGGTGATGCCGGCAACCATCAGGCCCGCGCCGACGAAGGCGCTGATCCCGTAGAGCCCGGGATGCCCCCAGGTGCCGAGGAGCACGCCGCTGAGCACCAGAAAGCCGGCGGCAATG
>CBFGOB010000052.1:0-11343 GCA_965650215.1 uncultured bacterium
GGATCGCGAACAGCGCGCCCACGCGTTTTTTCGAAAGGTTGATGACGGCATCGGAGAAGCGTTCGAGGAAGTCGATGCGGCGGCGGCCGTAGAGTGAGAACAGGCGGTTGCTGCCGAGCCGGGCGAGGCCGTTGCGCAGTTCGGGCTGGAAGATGACGATCAGGGCCAGTGCCAGGACGGCGGCGGCGCGGGCGAGGATCCACTGGATGACCTCGAATTTGAAGAGGGTGGAGGCCAGGGCCAACACGATGAGCACGGTGCCGAGGCCGACGAGGATTTGGGCACCGCGGGTCGCGCGGAATGCCCGGTAAATCTGGTAAATGCAGGTCGCGAGCACCAGGATCTCGATGCCGTCGCGCCAGTGGTTGATGAGGAATTCCCACATAGGGTGTGAATGATCCCCGATTCTAGGGGTGGTGGCCGCGGGTGACAATCACTGAAATCGGTGGCGGCGCAACTACAGGGCGGATTCCTGCAACTCATCCCTTGCCGAGTGCGCCGGCCCGGCTATAGCTTGCCGCATGCACGAGGAAATCAAGCTCACCCGGGAAGTCGCCGCCATTCAGATCCCCAGCGGCGACACATTGTCGCTGCCCGCCGGCACGCCGGTATTCATCACCCAGCGTTTGGGTGGAACCTACACGGTGGCCACATCCCAGGGATTGGCGCGCATTTCCTCGCAGGATGCCGATGCCCTCGGGGTGAATCCGGTCGACGAGCAGAAGAAGCAGGAAGAGGCCAACCGGCTCAAGGACGCGCCGCTCGAAGAGCAGGTCTGGGCCCAGCTCAAGGGGGTCTATGATCCGGAAATCCCGGTCGACATCGTCAATCTCGGCTTGGTCTACGATTGCGCGGTGGAAGAGACCGATGGCAAGACCGTGGTGTCGGTCAAGATGACCCTCACCGCCCCCGGCTGCGGCATGGGTCCGGTCATTGCCGCCGATGCGCAGGCGAAGATCATGACCATCGATGGGGTCGATGAAGCCCGCGTCGATCTGGTGTGGGATCCGGCATGGAATCAGGAAATGATTTCCGAAGAAGGCCGGATGAAGCTCGGGATGGTTTAAGGAAAAGAGATTGGGATATTCGATATTGAGCTGAGGGCGGCGGGTCAGGGTGGCGATTCGGCCGATTTGTTTTTGGACCTCGTTCTGATCGCGCGGTCGCGTGAAAGCTACATCGAAGCAGGGGCCTCTGCCCAATGTCCAATTATCCCAATATCGAATCTCCCTTCCTTCACGTTTCCGCGTCGAGGTAGGCGATGATGGAGGGGATGGCGGTTTCGAAGACCTTGGCGACTTCCTCGTAGGCGCGCAGACCCATGCCGATCGGATCCGGGACATCGAGGCCGTCGCGCTTGTCCTTGATGCCGGAAAACTCGCGCAGGAGGTAGTATTTGTCCGAGTATTGCGGGAAGCGCGATTCGAGCAGGTCGAGGTGGCCCTCGGTCATCGCGAAGACGTGGGTCGCTTGTTCCAGCAGTTTCTGGGTGACCGGACGGCTCTGGAAGTTTTCGAGTGCGGCCTGTTTCTTTTTGAGGACCTTGAGCGTTTCGCTGCTGGCCGGTGATCCTCCGTATGCCGCGACGCCGGCGGAGCCGGTGGTGATGTCCGTGCGTCCGGCCAATGCCTTGCGCATCAGGCCCTCGGCCATCGGGCTGCGGCAGGTGTTTCCGGTGCAGACGAAGAGCACGTGCTTGGGGGTGGGCATGGCGGTGGACTTTGCCCGGATCGCGCAGGGTCGTCAAACGACAATGCCGGGACTTGAGGCAGCCATTCGTTCTGGATCCGCAAGCGCCCCGGTGCTAGCGTTTGGGGCATGAACGCCCTGATCCAACACCTTGAGGAAGGAAACGAACTTTCGGACCGCCAGATCCGTGCCGTGGCGGAAATGCTGCTGGATTCCAAGGCGGACGACCAGCGCAAGGAGCAGGTGCTGGAGGCCATGTCCCGCAAGGGCGAGACGGCTGCGGAAATTGCGGGTTTTGTGGAGGCCTTCCTCGAGCATGCGGTGGATCCTCACCTTGGCCTGCTCGACCTCGAAGGACCGACGCTCGATGTGTGCGGGACCGGGGGGGATCAGCTGCAGTTGTTCAATGTTTCGACGACCTCGATGTTTGTGGCGGCGGCCGGTGGGGCGGTGGTGGTGAAGCACGGCAACCGCGGGATCA
Source organism: uncultured bacterium (assembly GCA_965650215.1). Taxonomy (GTDB): domain Bacteria; phylum Verrucomicrobiota; class Verrucomicrobiia; order Verrucomicrobiales; family Akkermansiaceae; genus Luteolibacter. The sequence goes on from CBFGOB010000052.1 coordinate 2,171, forward strand.
CCTCCAAGAGTGGTGGAGCGGATGTCCTGGACGCCTTGGGGGTGAGGATCGACCTCGATGCCGAGGGTTTCCGCCGCTGTTTGGAAAAGGCCGGGGTGGGATTCATGTTCGCGCCGAACTACCATCCGGCGTTCAAGGCGGTGGTGAACGTGAGGAAGTCGCTGGCGGCGAGGGGGGTGCGGACGATTTTCAACCTGATCGGCCCCTTGCTCAATCCGGCCCGGCCGCAGTGCCAGTTGGTCGGGGTGTTCACGCGCGAGTTTTGTCCGGTCTTTGCCGAGATCCTGCAAACGCTCGGCCGTGAAAGCGCATGGGTGGTGCACGGCACGACCGGTGACGGCCGTTCGGTGGATGAGGTCAGCCTCATGGGATCGACACGGATCTGCAAGGCCGGGACCTATCAGGATCAGGCGGATGAAGAGGTCCGGCCTCGGGATTTCGGCATGCGGCATGCCGAGGTCGAGGATCTGGTGGGTGGCGATGCCAAGCGCAATGCCGAGATTCTCATCGAGATTCTTTCCGGCAAGGACAGGGGGCCGAAGCGCGACATGGTCCTCATGAATTCCGGCGCGGCCCTCGCCTGCGCGGGGCTTGCGGATGACATGGGTGACGGGATCCGCTTGGCGGCCGAAGTCATCGACAGCGGTGCCGCCCTTGAGCGACTGCATTACCTGCGTGAGGCTTCGCAGGAGTCCTGAGTGGGTGCAGGGGCGCCGATCGGCGCAGCTCAAACGAATGATTCAATGTGCCGGACCGGGGGCGTTGGATTCTCCCTAAGTCCTTTAGATTGCTTGACATTCGTCATTTTTTAGGGGCTTTTCGTGTCGAGGCATGGGCAAACGACAGCAGATATCGGCGATCAAGCTGACCCGCATGGAGGCGCGTACGCGCGCGATCCGGGGTGCGGGGAAGGTTGCGTTTGTCGGATTTTGCCTGTCCTTGGGCTTTGTGATGGTGGCCACCGCGTTTCCGCAGAAGCGTGAATTGGAGCGCCTGGAGGCGAAGTTGGAGGAAGCGCGCGAGCGCGAGCGTCAGGTGATGTTCGAGCGCGATTGCCGCAAGATCGAGCTGCGTGCCCTGAGAGAGGATCCGTCGTTTCTCGAGCTGCATGCCCGCGACCGTCTCGGCTACTGCCGTCCGGGCGAGCGGGTCCTGCATTTCAAGCAGGGGGAGTGAGGGGGCGAAACGCGGAGCAGCGGAGGAAATGTTGAATGATGGATTTTGAATTCTGGGTGGAAGACGTGGAGTGGGTGGCGATCTAACCGATCAGATCGCCGATCGAGCCGAAGTCGGGTGAGAACAGGCGCTTGTAGGTGCGGGAGGCGTAGCCGTCGGTCATGCCCGAGAGGAAGTCGCAGATCAGCCGTGCCTTGTGGGCGGTGCTTTCGGCCTGATCGATTTCACGCGCGGTGTCCGGGGCCAGCAGTTGGAAATCCTGTCCGTCGATCGTGCCCGGCGAGATGTAGCGTTGCTCGAGGGTATTCCACAAATGCCGCAGCATGTGGCTTCCCTTGTGCTCGAGTTGCTTGAGTTGCGGGGAAAGGAACACGACCTCGAACGCGAGTTTCTTGAACAACGACGACTCGGCCTTGACCTGCTCATCGATCACCAGGCGGAAGCGGTAGCGGTTGCTGCTGGCACTGAGGAAATTGGTATCGGTTTCAAGCCGGGTTGACCGGATGTAGGTGCCGATGCGTTTGCCGACGAAGGGTTCCACCTTCTTGTGGCGGATCGCGCGGATGAGTTGGCCGAGCGGGCTGTGCTCATCGGTGGGGTGTTGTTTGGCATCGGCCCAGTCCTGGATTTTCCCGATGCTGAGGAAACCCGCGCGCACGCTGTCGGAGAGGTCGTTGAGCGAGTAGGCGGTGTCGTCGGCCCAATCCATAATTTGGCATTCGATCGATTTGAATCCATCGCGCGCCTTGCCGGGCGGAAGTTCCAGCGGGAAGTCATGGCCACCCATCGCCCAGTCGAGATGGCTGTGCTGGTCGTCGTAGATGAAATGGTTTTCCGGTTCGTGGCCGAGCACGGTTTTGAGTTCGGACCACAGCGACTTGTATTTCAAGATGCCGTCGAGAAAGGCCCGCGTGGGGTCCATGCCGGTGTGGCGGGAGGAGAAGATCGTTTCGGTGAGCAGTCGAAGGGTCTGGGCATTGCCTTCAAATCCACCGTGTTCGCGGGTCAGGAAATTCAGTGTGCGTTCGCCGGCATGGCCAAACGGCGGATGGCCGAGGTCGTGGGACAGGCAAATGGCTTCCAGCAGGTCCTGATCGATGAAGAAATCGGGTGCCAGCAAGCTGCCGGGCATCGATTTCAGCCAATGGCAGATCGCCTTGCCGATTTGGGCGACCTCGAGTGAGTGGGTGAGGCGGGTGCGGTAGAAATCGTATTCACCGCTCCAGAAGACCTGGGTCTTGTTCTGCAGGCGGCGGAAGGTCGGGGTGTGGAGAACGCGGTCGCGGTCGATCTGGAACGGCGAGCGGTAGTCGCCCTGGTCCTGTTTGCCTGAACGGCGTTCGGTATCGAATTCTCCGTAGAAGCGGTTGGCCATCAGGTGGAGAATGATCCGGCCGGGGGGGTGGCGGCAAACATTTCCTTGGGGGCATACGGCCCAGTGGGCTGCTTGCGGGCGCATAAGGACAAAAGCACTGAAATGGCGGAGCCCGCTTGCACGTAATCCCCAGTTTATGGGGGTCAATCCCTGGAAAGCTGCTTCAACTCCCTATTTACATGCATATTCTCAAACGCGCGTTTTTCTGGCTATCCGGGGCCGGCACCGGAACCCTTGAGCGCTGCCCCAATTGGGAGCAGCGGAAATACGTCGCATTCGGAGCCACGGTGTTGGTGCCCAGCGCTTTCGCCTTCATCGCTTGTTCCTATGCGCTCTCGACGATCACCGATCATCCCCAGGTCATTTATCCGGTCGCCACGGTTTGGGCGTTCATCATTTTGACCATCGACCGCGCGCTGCTTGCGGGTTATCGCGCCTACACGTCGGTTTTCAGGAAATTCTCGCAGTTTTCGCTGCGTCTCATCGTTGCGATTCTCATGGGCATTACCATTGCCCACCCGCTTGTCCTGCTCTTGTTCCGTGACACCGTCTCCTCGGTGATCGAGAAGGACCGGGCCGTGGAAATCGAGATGGTCCGCAGCGGTTTCGAGGCGGAGAAGGAAAAAATACGCCGTCAGGCGGCGGATCTGGAGGCATCCATCGCCGAGCAGCGCAAGATGTGGAATGAGTCGTTCCAGGCGAAGTTTTTGATTCATGAGAACCAGAATGCGAATCCGGCTGTGACCGGATTGTCCCAGGCGCAGCAGGAGGAATTGAAGAAATCCATCGATGAGGCCACGGCGCCCTATCGCGAGCGCTTGGCGGTCATTGCTGCGCAAACCGACGAGCTGGCACCGCAATACACCAGGCTGCAGACGGAGCTTGGCTACTGGCAAACCGAATTTGAACGTGAACTCAACGGGCAGCGGTCCGGTCTCAAAGGTGAGGGGCCTCGTGCGCGTTCGATCCGTTCGGACCAATTGGAACCGCGCCGTGAGGAATCGAAGCGCCTGGGTGGATTGCTGGAGCACCTCAGCGCCGAAAAAGCCACGCTGCAAAGATTGTCACGGGAGGCCGAGGCCTCAGCGATTGCCCAGTATGACGCCAAACTCGCGGAGATTGCCGAGACCAATCAGGCTGAGGCCGAGCGGATCGCGGCCCTCACTCAAAAAGTCGAGGCGGATCAGGCGGATCAGTTTGTGACCCAGCAGAACGCGTTGCGTGATACCATCAAGCAGCAGATCGACACCCGTCTGGCTGAGCTCAGCCGGGTGCAGAATGAGTTGGCTGCCGTTGCCAGCGAGGAGAGCGCGCGTCTGGCATCGATTCGTGCGGAGCCCCGCCGGGACATCCTCAAGCAGACGCTGGCGCTGCATGCCCTGTTCAAGGCCGGTAATGAGGGTGGCCAATTCGCATTGTACACCTACATCGTTCTCACGCTCCTCTTCATGCTGGTGGATACGATTCCGCTGATTGTGAAGTTTTTCACCCAAGCGGGCCCCTACGACATGCTGGTGGATCGCGATGAAATCACTTTTGACTCCGAGCATCGCGCGTTCCGCCAGAGCCGTGGTCGCTACATGGAGCAACTGTCGTCCGGAAATCTCATTGCAGTGACACGCAACCAGCGCCTCGAAGACGCGCTTGTCGATGGTGTCGAGCACACCCGTGCCGCTCGCGAGTTCCTCGAATCGCTCGTCGAGCTTGAGAAATCCTTCGCCGAAAAGATGAAGCACGAAGAACAATTCATCGGTGTCATGGAGAGCGACAAACGCAACGCCCATGAAGCCATGAAAAAGCGCTTTTACGACGACCTTTCCAAGCGCATGGAAGTGTTCTTCGCCCATGGAAGCACCATGGCGGGCCAATGAGCGTTTGAGAGGGCGTTTGAAGCAAATCAATCCATTCAATCGAGTGTATTATTCCGCTCATTATCAGTGGGTTAGGAATCAAAGTGGAGCCCTGATCAATCTCGGATCATGCACGCCTAGTGGGGCTTGGGCATTGTTTGACTACTGAGGCACAGAGGTTACTGAGGACACAGAGCTTATTTGAAAACCCAATTTTAAAACTCTTCCTCTGTGTTCTCCCTCTTGCCTCTGTGTCTCCGTGGTCAAAAAATGCCGACTGGCCAAACCGCATTCGTTCCACCAGGAAGTAAGGCTCTATTCGGACTTCTATTCCCCGTATGGGCAATTCCTGCAGCTTTCGCCGCAGCATGAGCCGCGTTTGAGCAGGTACCAACGGGAGAAGATCAAGAGGCCTTGGTCGAGGTGGTAATCGATTCCTTCGACGGGTGGGGAAGCTCGGGTGAAGCGCTTGGCGAGGCTGAGGGCATCGTCGAGGCTGAGCTTGGCAAGGTGCTGGTCGAGGTAATTGCCGATGCTTTGAGCGAGGCAGGCCGGGCACTGGCAGTCGCTTGAGAAATCGATGGGGAGGATCGGCGGGTATTCCGCACACCAGCAATGGGCGCAGGAACTGCCGCAGGTGAAGCTCTGGCCGCAGATCGAGCAGGATTTTTCGGCGGGGATCAGATCCATCGGAGGCAGGCGGGGATGCTGGCTTCCCAGGCGTGGGCGAAGGCGCAGCGGGTGACGGCGTCCTCGTCATCGGCACGGGGGAAATGCCCCTCCTTGCGGCTGAGGCTGGCAGCGCGGCTGATGATGGCGAGTTCGGCGGGCAGCGAAAGCAGGCTCATGGTGGCAGCGATGGCGGTGGCGGCCACGACGATGGCGATGGCGCCGAAGACCGGGATTTTGCTGACCACGACGGCAAACACAGCGACGACGCCGCTGAGCGGCGGGACGGCCATACCGAAGCGGCGGGAGCCTTCGCGGGCTTTGGCGGCCTTCGGGTCGGTCTTTTTCCAAGCGGTGAGGGCTCGGTTGCGGATCTGTTCGCCGAAGGCTGCTGCCGTGGCCTCCGCTCGATGGGTGCCTTGTGCTTCGCCCGGCTGGGTCGGCCAGGTGTTGAGGTCGCAGTGGCAGAGTTGGGAGCCGACGGATTTGAGCACCCGCACGCCGAACCACCAGCGCAGCAGCAGCGCAATCGCGATCGGGAACAGCGAGAGGAAAAGGATCAGACGGTACATGGTAGATGAAATCTGAAATGCGGTAAGTTGCGGACGATGATCAGGCCAATGTTTGGAAGTGGAAATGACATCCGGATTTTTTGAGCCACGGAGAGACGGAGAAAAGAGGTCGGGACGGGAAACAAGCTTTGAGGATTTTTTTTCAATGAACTCTGTCTTGAAAGAATATGGTTTGGTCGGTCGGCTTTATGGATCAAATGAAAACCCAAAGAATCTCTTCTCCGTCTCTCGTTCTTTTCTCCGTCCCTCCGTCATCAAGAAAGCCGTAATCATCAACGACTCACGAGCTTTGAATAGGGAAGCCGCACTCATGTCGAGGAGTCGTGTCATTTGCGAGGCGTGGGGGTCCAGGACTTGGGATCGTCGGGCCAGGGGTGGCGGGGGTAGCGGCCGGCGACTTCCTTTTTCATCTGGGCGTAGCCGCTGGCCCAGAAGCTCTTGAGGTCCTTGGTCATTTGCCAGGGTTTTTGCCCCGGTGTGAGGATGTGCACGAGCAGGGGGACGCGGTCGTTGCAGATCATCGGCGTTTCCCAGACGCCGAAGAGGTGGGAAACGCGCACTGAAATGTGAGGGTCGCGACCATGTTCGTAGGTGATCTTGGCCGTTTGGCCGTTCGGCAGGTTGATGCGTTCCGGGCAGTAGGCATCGAGAGCCGAGCTTTGCGCGGGGCTGAGCCAATCGCGCAGCACGCGCCAGACGTTGGCATCCTTGATGTCCTTGTAGGCGACCGCGCCATGGCAGATCTGGGCGATGGCGAGAGCCTTGTCGTCATCCGTCCACGTGGGCATTTCGAGTTCGGGCATGCTGCTTCCCAACAGCGATAGCCGAGCGGCCCACTGGTCGACCCCGTGGTCCCAGTTCTTGAGGTTCAGCTCGCCGCTCAGCACTTTTTCCGCGAGGATCATCGCGGCTTGATCCAGATTCACCTGATGGTCGCTTTCCTTGGCGTCGAGCACGAGGTCGCGGAAGCGGGTTTCGTTGCGCGAGACGACGCGGCGGCGGGCATCGTCCCAGGCGACGCCTTGGGTGCTTTGGAAGTCGTCCGGAAACTGGCTTTCGAGCCATGCGGTCTCGATCGCAGTGGCGCGCCGCAGGTGGGTGGTGACGTCGCGGGCTTCGACCTCGGTGATTTCGGCGGCGACAAAGGCAGCGGCCTTGCCGGCGCACGAATCCTCGTCGAGTTTGCCCTTGCGCTGACCGACGAGGCGGCAGGCGAGGGTGTTGGCATTGAGGCGGATGCCCAGGTGGTCGCTGAAGCTTGCCAGCATCGCGTGGCCGACCGCGACTTGGTTCTGTTGGAAATCGACTGCGCCGACCTGCCAGCCGAAGCGTTGGGCGAGCTGGCAGAGCCGCTCCCAGGTTTGGCCGACCTCGCGGGCGGCGCGGGCCATGAGGTTGAGCTGCTGACAGCGTCTGGAGTCGAATTGCATCGCTTGGGCGGACTCGAAGGCGCGCCATTCGGCGGCGAAGTCCGATTGGTCGCCGTCGAAGGTGAAGGCGGCGCGGGCTTTGCTGCCGCGTTGGGATGAAAGCATCGGCTCGCTTTGGACGGCGGCGGCGATGAAGGCGGCTTCCGCGACGCAGCCGAATTCGTGGCCGGCAAGCATGAGCCGCGAAAACCTCGGCTCGAGCGGGATGCGCGCCATTTGCCGTCCTTCGTCGGTGATGTGACCTGCCGCATCCAGCGCGCCGAGGTCATGAAGCAGGGATTCGGCGCGGGTGAGGGCGTCCTCGTTCGGCGGGGTGAGCCAGCGGAAGTTGCGGATTTCCCCAACGCCCGAGGCTTTGAGCAGGAGAACGGCCTCCGAGAGATCGACGCGCAGGACTTCGGGGGATTCGAATTCCGGCCGGCGGGCGTGGGAGCTGCTGCTCCAGAGGCGGAACGCGCGGCCTGGGGCGGTGCGTCCGGCGCGGCCCGCCCGTTGTTCGGCGGCGGCGCGTGAAACCGCTTCGACATGCAGGGTGTTGATCCCGCGGCGTGCTTCGTAGCTGGCGATGCGGGCGAGGCCGGAATCGATGACCGTGCGCACGCCGTCGATGGTCAGAGACGTTTCCGCGACGTTGGTGGCGACGATGATTTTCGGCCGCGGGCCGGGTGCGATCGCCGCTTCCTGGGCGGCGGGTGGCAGCGAGCTGTAGAGCGGGAACACATCCCAGCCTTTGGTGAAGGTGCTGGCACTGAGGCATTCGACCGTGCGGCGGATCTCATGGGTGCCGGGCAGGAAAATGAGGATGTTGCCGGCGTCCTCGTGCGCCATCGCCTGGCGGCAGACCTTGGTGATTTTGTCCCAGATCGGGACATCGTTCGGGCGTCCGCCGCTGCGGTCCTGGGTCGAGACCTTGTCGGACAGGTGGACGATGTCGACCGGGTAGGTGCGGCCTCCGGCGATCAGGGTGGTCACTGGTGTTAGAAATGCCTCCAGCGGTCCGGTGTCGAGGGTGGCGGACATTACCATCACTCTCAGGTCCGGGCGTTCCTGTTCCTGGAGATTGAGGCAGCGGGCGAGCGCGATATCGACCGCGAGTCGGCGCTCGTGGAATTCGTCGAAGATCACCGCGCCGATCCCGCTCAGCGTCGGGTCATCCTGGATCCAGCGTTGGAAGACGCCGTCGGTGAGGTAGAGGATGCGGGTGTTTTTGCCGTAGCGGGAGTCGAAGCGCACCGCGTAGCCGACTTCCTGCCCCAGCGGGGTGCCGCGCTGCTTGGCGACCCAGCCGGCGAGCAGGCGTGCCGCCATCCTGCGGGGCTCGATGACGAGGATGGTGCCTTCGATTCCCGCGTCGAGCAGCAGACCCGGGACCTCGGTCGATTTACCCGAGCCGGTGGGGGCCTTGAGCAGGACGCGTGCGCGCTGGTCGGCCGCCATTGCGGCCTTCAAGTCATCGGCGATTTCAAAGACAGGGAGCGGCATGCGGTGCCGGATGATGGCGGGGCGGGCTGGCTCTGGGCAATGAGGAAGTGGATCCGTACGTTCGTGATAACAAGGAGGATGGGTGGGACAAGAAGATCGCGTCGTGACCAACGCGCCCATGTGAGTGCGCCTAGCCCAATTCTTCCTCAATGAAGTCCATCACGAGATCGACGAGTTCATCGAAGCCGGCGGGCAGGTCTTCTTCGATGCTGGCGAGGTATTCGGCCTCGGTTTCGCTGTAGCCGTCGCGGTCCGTGCCGCGGGTTTCGCACCAGCGGCTGGCGTTGAGGAGATCGACCAGGGAGGAGGAACCGATGAGGTCGAAGGAGCTGATCACCCGCTGATGATCGACCCGGCTTTGCCAGAACCCATGCAAGCCGTCCTCGCTTTCCAGAACCGCCACCGTCTCATGGACATCCATCAGCGCACGCTCGGCGCGGGTGAGTGCGCGCTCGGATGATTCACGCTCCAAGCGGTCGATGAGGATCTCGACTTCTTCGGGCCATTCGATGGGTTCTTGGGAGAACATCTGGGAAGCTTGCAAGTGGCCTGTAGCAGTATCGTGCGACGGTCATAGACCGCCGCTTGTGTATTGGAAAGTATGGTAATCTGTGTCCGG
>CBFGOB010000053.1:0-11227 GCA_965650215.1 uncultured bacterium
GTTCGACGGTGGTGCAGGATGGATGGAGGTCATTGCTGACGTAGGCGCGGACGGGTACCGGGATGTCCTGATCGGTCCGGGCCTTGAGGAAATTCTGGCGGCGTTGCAGGTAGCGCGAGGGCTCGAAGGTTTCGGCCTTCTGGATGTCCTCGAAAGTGGCGAGGAAGCGCTTGCGGGTGCCTTCGTTGCTGACGATTTCGAAGTTGGTGGTGCAGACGCGGAAGATGTTTACCACGATCCCGTCGCGCCGGGTAAAGAGGTCGGCGGAGAGGATGTTGAGTTGTTGCGAGGCGAGCGCGCAGCAGATCTTTTCGAGCAGCAGCGGCCGGTCGCGGGCGGCGAGGACGAGTTCGGTGTAGGCCTTGTCCGGGTAGTCGATCCACTTGATGCAGGAGGCCTGGGGGTCGTTGCTGCTTTCCTCGCGCTGGAGGAAATGGCGGACGGTGCGGACTTGGGTGACGATGTGGTGGGCCTGGCGGAAGTGGAACGCCGAGTCGGGCATCAGCTCGAAGTGGCGTTCGACATCCTCGCGGTAGTCCTCGCGCATCATCGCGATGACCTCGTCGCGCAGCGCCTTGCGGTCGGCATCGAGCTGTTCGGCATACTTTTGGCGGCCTTTTTCAAGGAAACTGCGGGTCGCGGCGTGGAGTTGGAGCATCAGGGTCTCCTTCCAACCGTTCCAGGATTCCGGTGAGGTCGCGTTCGAGTCGGCCCAGGTGAACAGGAACAGGGCGTCGAGGTTCGACGGGGTTTTGACGATCGAGGCGAATTCCGCGACGACCTCGGGATCGTCGAGGTTGCGGGTGGTGGCGGTGCGCCAGAAGGTGAGGTGGTTGTCCACCAGGAACATGATGAGCGAGCGGCGTGCGCCGCGGATCTGGAGGCGGTTGCACAGGCGCGATGCCAGCAGGGCCGAGCCGTCGATGTGCTCGCGGACGTTTTCGGCGCGGCCGGTGTCGTGGAGGATCATCGCCAGGTAGAGCGCGTACGGGTCCTGGATTTCGTGGAACAGGCGCTTGTAGATCTGGAGGCGCGGGTGGTCGGTGCTGACCAGCGAGTCGAGTTGGTCGATGCAGCGCAGCGTGTGTTCGTCGGCGGTGTAGCGGTGGAAGAACTCGTGCTGCACCAGGCAGTCGAGCGCGCCGAATTCCGGAAGGTAGCGGCCGAGGACGCCGATGCGGTGCATCAGGCGCAGGATGCGGGCGACCTCGCCTTTGCGTTCGAGGATCGACTGGAAGACGATGCGGTTGTTCTTGAGGTAGCGGAAGGGACGGTCGATGTCCTCCCAGTGGTTGGCGATCAGGCGCCGCAGTGGCGGGCTGAGCTTGAGGTTGCGCACCTGGCAGTGCTGGAAGAGGCGCATCAGGCGGGTCGGGTCCTCGCTGAAGATTTCCGGGTTCGAGGGAAACAGCCGGCCGTCGCGTGCGATGAATCCGTCGAATTCCTCGCGCTTCTTCTTGCGGAAGGTGAGGAAGGAACGGAACCCGGATTCCCGCTCGGTGTCGCGTTCGATCTCGAAGGTTTCCATCAGCGAGGTCGTGTGCTGGTAGAGGTGGCGGCTGTGCTGGTAGTAGTCGCGCATGAACGCCTCGGTGCTGCGCAGGATGTCGCGTTGCGGGTATTGGAAGGCGGTGGCGACGACACCCTGGAGCTGGAGGGTGAGTTGGTCGGTACCCTTGCCGGTGTGGTAGTGGAGTTCGTTGCGGACGCGGTGGAGGAAGTCGTAGGCGTCCTCGATCTCGCGGCAGGAGGCGGCGGTGATGATTTTCTGTTTCACCAGGTCCTGCAGGCTGCTGCTGCCGGTTTTGACGCGGGCGACCCATTGGATCGAGTGGTAGTCGCGCATGCCGCCGCAGCTTTCCTTGACGTTCGGTTCCTGGAGGAAAACCGTGTAGGAATACTTCTCGTGGCGGGACTTCAGGTCCTGGCGGCGGAGTTCGAAGAACGCTTCCTGGCCCTTGTTGATGCATTCCCGGGTGAATTTCTCCTGGAATTGGGCAAACAGGTCCGCGTCGCCGGTGATCAGGCGCGCGTCCATCAGCGAGGTCTTGTTTTCCTGGTCGAGTTTCGACTGCTCGATGCATTCGTGGATCGAGCGGCTGGCGTGGCCGAGCTTGAAGCCGATGTCCCAGAGGGTGTAGAGGATCGACTGGATCGTGTCCTTGAGCGGCTTGGAGATTTTCTCCGACGACTGGGGCAGGAGGAAGAGGAGGTCGATGTCCGAGCGTGGATTGAGGAGCCCGCGGCCGTAGCCGCCGGTGGCGACGAGGGCGAACCCGCCATTCTTGTCTGGGTCCTTGACGGTGGCCTTGACGATGGTGGCAAGCAGCAGGTCGATGAGCATCGAGCGGTTGCCGGCGACCTCGATGCCGCCTGCGCCGCTGCGGTGGTATGCCATCAGCCGCTTTTCCTCGCGGTCGAGGAAGTCCTTGTAGAGTGCGACGCATTCCTGGGGAGACAGGTGACCATCAAGGACGGGTGCGAGGCTTTCCCTCGCGTGTTCTTCCAGTGATTGGTGGTATTCGTCCATGGGGGCGGTGGGGCTTCAGGCGAATCGGCCCATGTGGCTGCCGATGCGGGCGTAGAGTTCGGTTTGGCGGGACGAATGCCCGAGCAGGTCGGCGTCGAGCGTGACGCTGCCGGGTTCGAAGATCGTGATTGTCGAGGATCCGCCAAAGGCGAAGTAGCCTTTTTCATCGCCCTTGGCCACCGGTTGACCGGCCTTGAAGGTCTGGTGGATCGAGCCGACGCAGGTCGCGCCGATTTCAAGGATCAGGACGGTGCCGATCGATCCGGTGCGGAGTTTGGTGATGCTGCGTTTGTTCTGCCAGAGGTAGGCGAGTTGCTTGCGGAGCGCGATCGGCGAGACCGAAAACAGCGGGCCATTGAGCGTGCGGGTGGTTCCGGGAACGCCGCCGGCCGGGAAGTGGAAGCGGTGGTAGTCGACCGGGCAGAGGCGCGAGAGGACGAGCGCGCCGTCGGCATAGCGACTGGCGAGTGCCTCGTCGCCGAGCAGTTCCGCAAGGTTGAAGCGCTGGCCTTTCACGAACACGCCCTCGATCGCCGAGGCGCGCTCGAAGCCGAGGTGGCGGCCGTCGGCGGGGAACACGACACTGTCGGCCGCAGCATCGATCGGGCGGGCGGAGGGCTTGAGCCGTCGGTAGAAGAATTCGTTGAAGCTGCGGTAGCTCGAGGGCTCGTCGAGGAATTCGCCGGCATCGAGCTGATAGGTTCCGATGAACGGCGCGATGCGCGAGGCGGATGCCGCCTTATCCATGCGGCGTCCGTACCAGCTCGAGAAGAAGCGGCGTTTGACGAGCCCGTGGAGGGCGATGGCACCGAGCGGATTGCCGTACGTCCAGCGCAGGAACGATTCGCCGTAGACCGCTTCCGTTTCGGTCTGGCCGCTGTGGCGGTTGAAGTAGCGGATCGGTTCCGGGGTCATGGGAGACTTGGTTTACAGCTTGAGCCGTGCCATGAGGTCGTCGCTGTCGACGCTGTCGCCTTTTTTCACGTTGATTTCGCAGACGACACCGTCCTCGTTGGCGCTCACGGTGGTCAGCATCTTCATCGCTTCGAGAACGATCAGCTTGTCGCCGGCCTTGACTTCCTGGCCGATTTCGACCGCGACTTCCGAGACCATGCCGGGCATTGGGGCGCAGATTTCCGCGGGGTCGTTCGGGTCGCCTTTCTCGCGCGCGGCCTTGGCGCTCGATTTGAGCGAGTGGTCGGCGACGGTCGATTCGCGCGGCATGCCGTTGAGTTCGTAGAACAGCGTGCGTTGGCCGGCATCGTCGGGTTCGCCGATCGAGATCAGCTTGATGATGAGGATCTTGCCGGGATCGATTTCCACCTCGATTTCCTCGCCGACCTGGAGGCCGTAGAAGAATGCCGGGGTCGGCAGGCCGCTGAGGTCGTCGTAGGTGTTGCGGAAGTGGTTGAAGTCCTTGAACACCTGCGGGTACATCAGGTGTGAGTAGAGTTCGTCGTCGGTGGCCGGGCGGCCGAGCGGTTTGCCGATTTCGGCGCGGACCGCCTCGAGGTCGACCGGTTCGGCGAGTTCGCCGGGGCGTTTGGTGGTCGCCTTCCTGTTGCCGAGGACGACTTTCTGCACTTCGGCCGGCCATCCGCCGTCGGGTTGGCCGAGGCCGCCGGAGAGCATGTCGATCACCGATTCGGGGAAGTCGACCGAGCCGGGTTTGAGCTTGAGGACGTCCTGCGCCTTCATGCCGCGGGTGACGAGGAACATGCACATGTCGCCGACGACTTTTGACGAGGGCGTGACCTTGACGATGTCGCCGAAGAGTTGGTTGACCTCGGCGTAGGTGCGGGCGATTTCGCGCCAGCGGTGGCCGAGTCCCATCGAGTTCGCCTGTTCGCGGAGGTTGGTGTATTGGCCGCCGGGCATTTCGTGTTCGTAGACTTCGGCGGTGCCGGAGCGTGGGGCGGAGTCGAAGGGTTTGTAGAATGCGAGCACCTCCTCCCAGTAGTCCGAGAGTTCGTTGAGCGAGTCGAAATCGAGGCCCGGGTCGCGTTCGCTGCCGGCGAGGGCGGCGGCCACCGAGTTGAGGTTCGGTTGGGAGGTCGATCCCGACATCGAGGCGATCGCGAGGTCGACGATGTCGACGCCCGCTTCGCTGGCGGCGAGCACCGACGAGGCATTGAGGCCGGAGGTGTCGTGGGTGTGGAAGTGGATCGGGATGCCGATCTCCTGCTTGAGTGCCTTGACGAGCTTGTGGGCGGCGAGAGGCTTGCAGAGGCCGGCCATGTCCTTGATCGCAAGGATGTGGGCGCCCATCCTTTCCACTTCCTTGGCTTTTTCGACGTAGTATTGGAGCGAATACTTGTCGCGTTTCGGGTCGTTGATGTCGCCGGTGTAGCAGATGGCGGCTTCGCAGAGGACCTTGCCGTGTTCACGGGCGGCCTCCATCGCCACCTGCATGTTCGGCAGGTAGTTGAGCGAGTCGAAGATGCGGAAGATGTCCATGCCCGAGTCGGCGGCGTGTTTCACGAAGCCGGCGACGACGTTGTCCGGGTAGTTCGAGTAGCCGACCGCATTCGATCCGCGGAACAGCATCTGGAAGCAGAGGTTGGGCACCTTTTCGCGCAGGCGGCGGAGGCGTTCCCACGGGCACTCCGAGAGGAAGCGCATCGCGGTGTCGAAGGTCGCGCCGCCCCACATTTCGAGCGAGAACAGCTCGGGCGTGCGGTGGGCGACCGCTTCGGCGACGCGCAGCATGTCATGGCTGCGCATGCGGGTGGCGATCAGCGACTGGTGGGCGTCGCGCAGGGTTGTGTCGGTGATCAGCAGGCGTTTTTCCGCAAGGATCCATTGGGCGAACTTTTCGGGTCCGAGTTCGAGCAGGAGGTCGCGGCTGCCTTTCGGGACTTTCGCCTGGTGCTGGATGACGAGTGAATCCGGCACGTGGGCGGGTTTCATGATGGCCGACGGTTTCCAGCCCTTGGTCGAGGGGTTGCCGTTGACGGTGATGTTCGAGAGGTAGGCGAGCGTCTTGGTTGCGCGGTCGCGCTTGCGCTTGAAGCGGAACAGCTCGGTCTTGGTGTCGATGAGCTTCGTGTGCGCCTGGCCGGCACGGAACGTTTCGTCGGCGATGACGTTTTCGAGGAAGGGGATGTTGGTTTTCACGCCGCGGATGCGGAACTCGCGCAGCGCGCGGTCCATGCGTTCGCAGGCGGTCTTGAAGTCGCGGCCCATGGCGGTGAGTTTCACCAGCATCGAGTCGTAGTAGGGCGTGACGACCGAGCCCGCGTCGCCGGAGGCGGCGTCGAGGCGGATGCCGAAACCGGCGGCCGAGCGGTAGTTGAGGATGCGGCCGTAGTCGGGGGAGAAGTTCTTCGCCGGGTCCTCGGTGGTGATGCGGCACTGGATGGCGAAGCCGTTGCAGGGGATTTGTTCCTGGGGCGGGATGCCGACTTCGTCGCTGAACATGCTGGCGCCTGCGGCGATGAGGATCTGCGAGCGGACGAGGTCGACGCCGGTGACGCATTCGGTGACCGTGTGTTCCACCTGGATGCGCGGGTTCATTTCGATGAAGAACCATTCCTCGCTGTCCATGTCGTAGAGGAATTCGACGGTGCCGGCGTTGTTGTAGCCGATGCCTTTGGCGAGTTTGACCGCGGCATCGCAGAGTTCCTTGCGGATCTTCGGATCGAGCTCCATCGCGGGGGCGACTTCGACGACTTTCTGGTAGCGGCGCTGGACCGAGCAGTCGCGTTCGTGGAGGTGGACGACATTGCCGTGCTGGTCGCCGAGGATCTGGACCTCGATGTGCTTGGCGCGCTTGATGTAGCGTTCGAGGAAGACGGCGGCATTGCCGAAGGCGTTGAGGGCCTCGTTTTGAGCCTCGGCGAGGAGTTCGGGCAGTTGCGAGGGTTTCTCCACCACCCGCATGCCGCGTCCACCGCCACCGAAGGCGGCCTTGATGATGAGCGGGAAACCGATCTCGTGGGCGACCGTGAGCGCCTCGTCGGGATCGGTGATCGGGTTTTCGGTGCCCGGAAGCGTGGGTACCTGGTATTCGTGGGCGAGGGCGCGGGCGGCGGTCTTGTCGCCCATGCTTTCGAGCAGTTCGGGCGAGGGGCCGATGAAGGTGATGCCTTCACGGGCGCAGGCGCGGGCAAAGGCGGCGTTTTCCGACAGGAAACCGTAGCCGGGGTGGATCATCGTCACGCCCTTCTGTTTCGCCAGGGCGACGATGCCTTCGACATCGAGGTAGGCACCGACCGGGCCTTTTGAGGAATCCAGCGGGTAGGCTTCGTCGGCCTTGAAGCGATGGATCGAAAAGCGGTCTTCCTCGGCGAAGATCGAGACGGTTCGCATGCGCAGTTCGTTGGCCGCGCGGAAGATGCGGATCGCGATTTCGCCGCGGTTGGCGGCCATCAGTTTGCCTGGACGGGTCGGGAGTTGAGCCATGACGGGGCGTTTCCTAGAGTGGTGGAACCCCGGAGTGAAGGGAAAAGCAAGGGAGGGCCGCGATTCCTTCAGGGTTTTGGCCAACCGGGCAGGGTGTCCTCGAGGATCCGGAGGATTTTGGCTCGCGTGCTGGACGACAGTTGCGGGTGGTTTCCCGGGCCAGGAGCGGAATCGAGCACCAGGCGCATCTTCTTCAGAACCGCGCTTCGGATTTCATCCGGCATGGATTGGAAGGCCCTGGAATAGATCATGTAGGAGCAGGGGTGCTTGAAGAGGCGTTGATTGAGCTGGAAATCGGCGAGTGAGCGGCCCTGCCTTGATTTTGGAAATCGGGCGCTGAAGGCGGACTGGAATGCCGGGTCGCCTTCGATTCCATCCGGACCGAGATCGGCCTCGCCGGCGAAGAACATCAGATCGGCGATGCGGGTGGCCGCGTGATCGATGAATTCGCGGCTGACCGGATCGGTGGCCTTGGCCTCCGGGTTGAGGGATTGCCTGAGCCAGAGGTAGCGGCGGAAGCCGATTGAGGCGGCCTGGACTTGGTTGAGCACCTGGCATTGGTGCTCGAGGACCATGAGGGCGACGATGTCGCTGGTGGTTTGGAGGTAATGCCGTGAGTCGACCGCTGGCGGGAGCCGGTCGAACTGGG
This sequence comes from uncultured bacterium, assembly GCA_965650215.1. Lineage (GTDB taxonomy): Bacteria > Verrucomicrobiota > Verrucomicrobiia > Verrucomicrobiales > Akkermansiaceae > Luteolibacter. Next base: position 7,584 of record CBFGOB010000053.1, read on the forward strand.
GAGTGGGGGATTGTGGGGTTCCGCTTTCCGTGAAGGTTTGATTGCCCAGGTGCGGCAGTGAGCTGCGTCCGGTGACGTAGTATCCGCCCCAGCGTTCGGGAATCGGGCTGGCGTGGGTGGTCAGGTGGCTGCCAAGGTTGAAGCGCGGTTGGCCCACGGGGTCCGGAAAGACCGAGCGGACGAGGACGCCCGGAACGGATTCGGTGCGGGCAGTGCCGTGGCAGGACAGGCAACTCGAATGCTGGCGCAGGATCTGCGGCGAAGCGTCGTGCGCGGAGCTGCGGATCAGGTAAAACACCGGACCGAGGATGGGATCCTGGCTGATCACCTCGATGTCACCGCCGGGGACGTAGCCGACGTAGGCGTTTTCGTTGAAGTAGAGCGCGCGTGGGTTGCCGGGGTGGATGAGTTCGTTCTGCTTGCTGGTTTTTGAAAAGACGAGGATTTGGGATGCCTCGGGGATCTCGAGGTGCCTGAGGACCAGGCGCAGGCGGCTGAGGGGAGACGCGTCCGCATGCGGTTGGGGCTGGCTCTCGAGAAGCTTCGCCAGCTCGGTGATCGGATCGGTGGCCTCGGTTTCCGAGTAGCGCAGCGGCGGCAGTTCCCAGATGTCGGTGGCCGCGTGCAGCACGCTGATGCTGCCCACGCTCAGCAGCAGGCGGAATGGCATCAGCAGGGGGGATCGTTTCACAGGGAGGATACGATGATGGGGCTGCGGTGTTTCAGGTGGGGATGGTTGCCGGGACTTCCTCCAGCTTGACGTCGATCCTGCCATCCGTGTGCAGGAACTTGCTGAGCAAGAACAGCAGTGTGCCGATCGTCAGGGGCTGAGGGTGGAAAAACGACATGATCCCACGACTAGCAGGATCCGTGAGGCATCCGCAATCGTGAAGTCGGCCCGGAAGGCTGCATCCGCATGGCGATCCCAACAATCCGGCTTGGCAGTTGTGGCTGCCGGCGGCATGGTCGGGCATTCATGGGTCCGTTTTCAATCGTCATGAAATTTTTCCATTTTGCAGCTGTTTTGCTTTCCACCGCGTTGCTGGCTGTTGCCGGCGAGCCATTGCATCAATGGGGTTTCGATGCGGTGGATGGCCAGCCCGTGGGGGATGAATGTCATGGCCCCTTGGCCCGGGTTGCGGGCGTGTCCGGTGAGGCGCTGGTGTTCGACGGTTACCGGACCGAGGTCACACGCAAGTTGCCTGCGGCCGTGATGCCGAACGGGGGCTTCAGCATTACGGCCTGGGTGGCGCCACAGGAATATTCATGGAACCAGTCGGCGATCGTCAACCAGCAGGAGGATTTCCAGAAAGGCTGTTTTTTCGGCATCGATTCCACAGGTAGGCTGGTCGGTGGTGTGGCGGTGGCGGATGGATGGAAATCCTGCGTTTCGGAAACACCGCTGGCATTGCTGGAATGGGCGCATGTGGCGATGGCCTTTGATCCGGCCACCGGCATCCAGCTTTACATCAATGGCAAGGCGGCGGGGGCGAACGGCTTTGCCGGCAAGCCGGTATTTGCCCGGGACAAGCCGATCACGCTCGGCAAGACCCAAGTGCCCATGACGCCATCCAACACCGAGCGTGCGACGAGCCGGGCGGTCCGAAGCTGGATGTTTTTCGACGGCTTGATCGACGAGGTTGCGATTCATGACGGTGTTCTGGGTGCGGATGAAATCTCGCGCATGCATGGATCGGTCACGATTGCCAATCCACTGCCCTTGCGGTTCCGCAAGCTGCCGTCCGGTACGGATGCGCCGCGGCCGTTTGGTGCCTACTACACGCGTCTGCCGTTTTCGCCCGGCTGGGATGCCCGCTGGCAGGGCAGCGACCTGCCCGATGTGGTGGTGCGCTTTGATGACAGCCCGGTGAAGCTCGTGTTCTGGCGAGGGACCGGTTACATCCCGGCGATGGTCACGGAAAACGGCATCTGGATGAGCGACCAGAGCGGTGAGCACTTCGGCAGCGGCGAATGTTACGAGGCGATGGGTGACAAGCAGTGCCGCTATTCCCATGTCCGCATCGTCGAAAGCACGGCGGCCCGTGTGGTGGTGCACTGGCGCTACGCGCTTGCGTCGATTTCACACAGGATCATGAACGAATCGGATGCCGATCCGGGTGACTGGATGGATGAGTACTGGACCGCCTGGCCGGATGGCGTGGTGGTGCGCAAGCAGGTTCTTTGGAGCAAGTTCGAGAAGCCGGGAGCCTATCAGTTTCAGGAAACCATCTTTTTCAACCAGCCGGGGACCCGGCCGCAGGACAATGTCGAGGACGAGGCGATCACGTTCATGAACATGGGTGGACAAACCGCTTCCTATTCGTGGAAGGAAAGGGCTCCGAAAGCGTTTGATCGCGGCCCGGGCTTCATGCCGGTGGAGATGGTCAACACGAAATCCCGCTACCGTCCCTTCAGCATCCATCATCCCGAGCGGGTGGTGCGTCCGTTCAGTTTCGGTTGGACCCCGGGATACTCGACCTTTCCGTGTTGGAATCATTGGCCGGTATCGCAGATCGCCAGCGATGGAAGAAATGCGGTGGCACCGGACAAGGCCAGCCATTCGTCACTGACCATGGTCAATGGCAGGGAGCAGAAGCTCGAGCGTTTCGCCGATGGTTCGGTCCGCGTGCGCTCACTCATCGGGATGACGACCGGGCCGATTGCCTCGCTTCTGCCACTGGCCCGCTCGTGGAATTCCGCGCCGCCGGTGGAATCGGTTTCTGACGGATTCGAATCCCTCGGATACGATGCCTATGAGCGTGCCTATGGGTTCCGCAGAAAGGCTGGCACCGAGGATGCGCTCGAGTTCACGATTTCGGCCAATCCGGATTCACCACTCGTCCACTTGCCGCTCGTGATCCGTGACTGGGGCGATCGACCGGCCAAGGTCGAGCTGGTGGAGCCCTCGTCCGCGCTCGGGGGCGAATGCCGAATCGGCCGCATTTCCAAACTCGAAGGGACCGATCTGGTGCTGTGGATCCCGGTGAAATCCTCGTCCAGGCTGCGGGTACTGGTCCGTTAGGTGATTTTTTCGGGCCGACGACTTGCCAAGCGCAGGAAGCGTGCTCACTTAGGCACATGTCTGACCCTTTATTTGATCCCCTGCGTGTCGGGGCATGGACTTTGCCGAACCGCATCGTGATGGCGCCGCTCACCCGCTGCCGGGCATCGGCCAGGAGGGTTCCGAATGCGATGATGGCCGAGTATTACGCCCAGCGGGCGGACTTCGGAATGATCCTGTCCGAGGCCACTTCGATCGGGCCGATGGGGGTCGGTTATCCGGACACACCGGGGATCTGGAGTGACGAGCAGGTCGGGGGCTGGAAGCTCGTCACCGATGCCGTGCATCGCAAAGGCGGGCTGATTCTTTGCCAACTCTGGCATGTCGGCCGGGTTTCGGATCCGATTTACCTCGACGGACAGGCCCCCGTGTCCGCGAGTGCCGTGCGGCCTGCGGGACAGGTCAGCCTGATCCGGCCGAAGAAGGAATTTGTCACGCCGCGGGCCTTGGACCTCTCGGAGATCCCCGGCATCGTCGAGCAATACCGGCTGGCGGCGGAGCATGCGCGGGCGGCGGGATTCGATGGCATCGAACTGCATGCGGCGAACGGTTATCTCATCGACCAGTTCCTGCAGGATTCCAC
>CBFGOB010000054.1:0-11206 GCA_965650215.1 uncultured bacterium
AGTAGGCCGCATCCTCGGGGGCGTTGGCACCCGAGATCGGGTTGCTGGTCAAGGTCGGCGCGTTGTTGGTGTTGATCACCGTGATGTTGAGGGTCGTGTTGACCGGAGCGGCAATGCCGTCGCTGACACTGACGGTGAAGCTGTTGGCCCCCACGTTGCTGTTGGCCGGAGTGCCGGAGAGCGTGCCATTGGGAGCCACGCTCAGCCATGCCGGACCGCTGACTTTGGCGAAGGTCAGCGGGTCGTTGTTGGCGTCTGTCGCGCTGCCCGCCAGCGTGCCGGTGTAGGCCGAATCCTCGGTGGCATTGGCACCGCTGAGCGGATTGCTGGTCCAGACTGGGGCGGTGTTGATCCTGACGAGGTTGAGTTGCGATCCTTGCACCAGCAGTTCATAGCCGCTGATCGGCACATCCAGAACCGGCGTGCCAATGAATCCACCACTGGCTGACATCAGGGTGTGGCTGGCGAGGGTCGGCGTGCCGATGACTTTGACCGTGCCGGCACCGAAGTTCACCGAGGAAGTCGAGGCCACCGGCGATTCCAGTGTGAATTCGAGTGATGCTCCGGACGCCACGGTGACCGGTGAAGCAAGGCTGCCTCCGGCCAATCCAAGCGTGCCTGCGGAAACCGTGGTGGCTCCCGTATAGGTGTTGGCGCCTGTGAGCACCCAAGTGCCGCTACCGGTTTTGGTGAGACCGACGGTTCCGGTGTTGTTGTTTTGAATCGCCCCACTGATTGTGCCGCCATTGCTGCCTCCGAGAGTGAATGTGCGTGCGGTGGTGGTGGACACTTGCACGTTGAAGTTGCCTGATGCCGTGAAGTTCAGCGCACTCGTGCCGTTGTTGAGGATGGTGCCGTTGCTAGTAAGCTGAATCAACCTGTTGGTTGAATCACCACTGCCGGTGTAGACCAAGGTTCCACCGTTGAAGATGATTCCTGTTGCGGCGGTTCCCTGGCCGATGGAGCTCACCGCACCGTAATCGGCCATTTTGCTGATGCTCAGTGTGCCGCCATTGATCGTCGTGGCGCCGGTGTAGCTGTTGGACTCGTTGGCCAAGACCCATGTTCCGCTTCCATTTTTGGAGAAAGACAGCGCATAGGAACCATTGTTGCCGAGTAGTGGGTTAAATATATTCTGGCCGGCATTGGTACCACCGAGGCCGAAACTGCGGGCTCCGTTTGCACTAATGTAGGCCACGGATCCTGAATTGGTGAAGTTGACTGTGCCGGTGCCGTTGGACTCAATGTTAGCTGTGTAAACATTGGCATCACCGATGGTGAACAAACGATCGGTGGAGGCATTGGTTGCACCAATGTATTTGAGGTAGCCTGATTTGCCGTTGCCACCTCCACCGGCAATGACCAGATTGGAAGCGGCACTGGAAGATGAGCCAATGCTGCTGGTTAAACCGCCATCGGCGAGAGTTGTTACCTGAAGTGTGCCGCTGGTGCTGCCATAGACCGTTGTCACCCCTGTGTAGGTGTTCGCATCGGATAATGTGGTCGTGCCACTGCCTAAGCTGGCGAAGTTACCGTTTCCGCTGATGATTGCCCCATTCAGATCCGTTGCCTGTGAGAAGACATTGGTGCGGTTGATCGAGAAGGTGGCTCCGCTCGCCACGCTGATGCCCGTGGTGCTGGTGAGCGAACCGGTGGTGCCGATGCTTCCAATCTGCAATGTGCCATCCGAAACCGTGGTGATGCCAGAGTAGTTGTTCGTTCCTGAAAGAATGGCCGTACCCGCTCCGGTTTTCTCAAGGCCGTTGGATCCGACGATGTTGCTGGAGATGGTGAGGATGCGACCGCTTGTTGCGACATTGATCGCGGGGGACGCGGTGGAATGCGCGAGGGTGAGGACACCTGTTCCCGAGATCGTCAGATTGTTCGATGTGTCGTTAAAATCGATATTGCCGATGGTACGGTCGCTATCGAGGTTGGCGACCTGGTTGCCCACGATGTTGGCCGTGAAGAAGGCGGTGCGGTCCGCGCCTGTGGCGATGGTGCCGTCCACCCAGTTGGTGGCGCTGCCCCAATCGTAGGTGCCACCAGCGGTCGGCAGCCAGGTGCCGTTGGCTCCCGAGGTCCACTGGGCGAAGAGGGTGAGCGGTGCGTTGAGGGTGTAGATAGCCCCAACTGCATACGCCGTGCCACTGCCATCCGCTGCGGTGTTCCAGCCCGCAAAGATGAAGCCGGTTTTGGCGAGATCGCCGGAGTTGGTGGCGAGGCTGAGATCGATGTCTTGAACTTTCACCTGGTCCGCCGGAACGGTGCCGCTGGTATGGCCATTGCCGTTGTAGGTGACGATGTAGGTGGCCTGATTGACCTGGATGTTGAGCGTGGTGTTGACGGGCTCCTCGATGCCGTCGCTCACGCTCACGGTGAACACGTTCAAGCCCACGTCGCTGTTGGATGGCGTGCCGGAGAGCGAGCCATCGCTGGCGACTTGCAGCCATGACGGACCGCTCGAGAGGGAGAAGCTCAGGAAGGTGCCTGCATCGGCATCCGAGGCGAATTCCGCAACGGTGCCAGCATACGGCGATCCCGTATTGGCATCCGTGCCGATGATCGGGTTGACGCTCCAGACCGGCGCGTCGTTGGTGTTGGTCACTGCGATGTTCAAGGTTGCTTGCACCGCCGGGGACTTGCCGTCGCTGACGCTGACCGTGAAGCTGTTGGCCCCCACGTCGCTGTTGGTTGGTGTGCCGGAAAGAGTTCCGTTCGCAGCGACAGTGAGCCAAGCCGGGCCGTTGACTTTCGCGAAGGTCAGCGGGTCGTTGTTGGCATCGGTGACATCATTGGCGAGGGAAGCGCTGTAAACGGCATCTTCGGTCGCGTTCAGTTTTGTAACAGGGGCAGCGAGCCATTGCGGAGCGTAGTTTTGGACTGGAGTCAAAAGAAGTTGTGAACCCACGACCTGGAGTTCGTATCCGGGCATCGGATTGGCGAGCGTTGGCGTGCCGGTGATCGTGGCGGCGGTGATCAACGGTTGGCTGGACGATCCGGTGCTGCCATTGACCTGGATGGTGGCGTTGGTCAAATCCACCACGGCGTTGGGCGCGTTGAGCGGGGCTGCGGTGTCCAAAATGATGGTTGCACCATCGGCGAAACCGATCGAGCCGGTGGCCAGGGAGTCGTTGATGACCACGGTTCCTTGCGCAAAATAAGTCGGTCCGGTGTAGGTTTGGGGACCGGAGAGGGTCAGGGTGCCGGTGCCATGTTTGACGAGGCCACCTGAGCCGCTGACGGCAGTGGTGGAAACGGTGGTGTTGCCAGCTCCTCCGAAGGTGACGCTGTCGAGCGGGCTGGTGATGATGCCGCCGGTGAGGTTGAGCGAGCCGCCGGCATCCGAGTGGATGCGGGCTCCGCCGACTCCGATGGTGATGGCACCCGCGTAGCTGGAGCTGTTCGAAGCGAGGTTGCGCAAGGCACCATTTTGTGAAGCACCTTCACCGGTGAGCGTGAGGGGCTCGGCTCCGATGGCCACGCTGTTCGCCAGTTCCAAGGCGGCCATGTTTTGCACCACAATGCCGCCTGCGATCGTGCCGGGTGCCGTGTTGTGGGTCAGGCGCAGGACGCCTTCGTTGACACGCGTGATGCCGGTGTAGGCGTTGGGTGCGCCCAGCACCAGGGTTCCTGCGCCAGCTTTGAGCAAGGTTCTGGTGGAGTCGCTGGTGTTGATCTCGGCGGAGACGTTCAAGGTTCCGGTGACGGTATTGATGATGAGGTCATTGGCCGCAGAGGTATTGATCCCTTTGCCGGCATCGGCGCTGATGTGGTAGATGCCGGTGCCGCCGCCGACATAGAGGATGCCTCCCAGACTGGTGGCCGAGGTGGTGGTGATGTTGAGCGTGGTGCCCGCGAGCGCCAAGGTGTTGTCGGCGGTGCCGGTGCCGGCAAGCTTGAGGGTGAAGGCATTGAGAATGGAAGTGCCGGTCTGGGTTTGTCCGCCATCGAGCGTGTAGTTGGCGGTGGCGCTTCCGGTGCCGGTGGACGGCAGGGTGCCCGTGTAGGTGGTCAAGGCGGTGATCGGACCGTCGGCGCTGCCGCTATTGACTGCCCAGTCATTGCCGATGGTGGCCCAGCCGCCGAGGATGCCGTTGATGTTGGCGGTGTCGGTGGTGGCCACAGTGCCATCCAAGAGCGAGAGGTTCGCTCCGGCCTGGCGGGTGATGGCATTCATCTGGAGCAAGGCATTTCCACCGTCGCGCGTGATGCGGGAAGCTCCGGGCGAGAGAGTCGTGGAAAGCACAGTTTCCGTATAAGCACTGCCACCTTTGAGTGTAATGGTGCTGCCGCCCAGGTTGCCGTTGCCGAGAGTCAGGGCAGTGGTATCGGAGAGCTTGGAGCCGTTGTTCGTGGTGTAATCGAGAACCAGGTTGCCTCCACCTGCGGCCGATGAAGTGCCGGTGAGGGTGTTGTTGCCTTGTAGGGTCCAGGTCCCGATACCTGCCTTGGCGATGCCGACTTTCGCGGTGCTGCTGATGTTCTGGATGATGCCTTGGATGGTGCCGCCATTGGTTCCTCCGAGGGTAATGGTGCGCGTGACGTTGTTCGTGTTGGCAAATGCCTCGTTGAAGGTTCCTGCCGTGAAGGTCAGGGCGCCCGTGCCGTTGTTGAGGATCGTGGAGCCGCCGCCAGTGAAGGTGCTGGTGCCGACCCGGATAAACCTGTTCGTTTCCTGGGCACCACCTGTGTAAACCAAGGTTCCGATGTTGTTGCCATAACCGAGGATGATTCCCGTGCCGCTGGTGCCTTTTCCGATGGAACTGTCAGTGCCGTAGTCAGCCATGCTGCTGATGACCAAAGTGCCGTTTTGGACATCGGTGATGCCGGTGTAGCTGCTGACACCTCCCAATCCAAGCGCCCCTGTTCCCAGTTTGTTCAAATTACCCGGGCCGCTTATGCCATTGTTGTATGACTGGGTCGAAGCGCTGTTGAACGTGAGCGTGGCGTTGTTGGTGATGGCGGAGCTGCTGGCAATCGATCCCTGGACTTCCAAAGTGCCAGCGGAAATCGTGGTGGTGCCGGTGTAGGTGTTGACACCTTGAAGTCGTAGCGTCGCCACTCCCTCCTTGGTCAGGTTGCGGGGATCACCGGTTTCGGTGATGGCACCCATGTTCAAGGTGGCATTGCTTCCCGTGTTGATGGTCGCATTTCCGGTCAAATTCGCCCCTGCGAAACCGAAGCTGTAGCCGATTGCGTTAGCCGTGAGACTCAGAGTGTTCGAACCTATGGAGAGGTTGCCGAGGGCTATGGTCTTATTGGTGGCCGAGCCGCCGATGCGAGTGAAAAAGAGCGCGGCGTTGCCACCGACTGTGACGTCATTTCCGTAGGTGATTGTCTGAGCGACGTTGGTCCCATCGCCATCCGAGCGAAGGTCGAGAGTGCCGCCGTTGAGCAGGATGGAGCTGGTGCCGAAGGGACTGGCGCCAGTGTCGAATTTGCGGCCTTGCAGGGTGCCGGCGGAAACAATGGTGGTGCCGGAATAGGTATTGTTGGTGCTGGAGAGGAGAAGGAGGCCTGCTCCATTTTTCTGCAAACCGTTGGTTCCGGAGATGTTGCTCGAGATGGTGAGGCTGCGGCCGGACTGGGTGACATCGATGACGGGAGTGCCGGCGGTGCGCGAGAGCGTCAGGGCGCTCGCGCCGGAAATCGTCAGGTCGTTGGATGCCGTCGTCGAGTCGGTGAAGGTGATGTTGCCAATGGTGGTTGCGGCATCGACGTTGACGGTCTGGTTCGCTGTGATGTTGGGTGTGAACAGGGCGGTGCGGTTGAAACCGGTGGCGACGACGCCACCGCTCCAGTTCGCGGAATCATTCCAGTTGAAAGGACCCGCGGTGGTTGGCAGCCAGGTGCCATTGGTTCCCAGCTCCCAATACGCGTAAAGCGTCAGCGGGGCGTCGATGGTATAGCTTGTTCCGGCCGGATAGGCGGTGCCGGTTCCGTCCGCGGCCGTGTTCCAACCCGCGAAGGTGTATCCGGTTTTCACGAGGTTGCCGTAATTGGTGGCAAGGGTGATCGGCACATCGGGGTGTTTCTCCTGATTCACAGGAGCAAGACCTCCGGTTTCACCGTTGCCGTCGTAGGTGATGAGGCTGGTTGGAACAGGGACGATGTCGAGCGTTTCCGCATCGGCAATGGCCGTGGTGGTGTTGAGCGCATTGTTTGCCTGGTCAGTGATCACGGCTCCTGCGTTCACCTTGAGTTGGAGGGTTCCCGTTGTGGTGGGTGTCACGGCAACCGAGAAGATACCCGGAGAGGTTTCCGTGATGGCGTCGATGGAAACCGTCGATGTGCCCGCATTGCTGAGATCCGCAGCATTAAGGGTGGTGCCATTGATCACTTCGCTGAAGGCCAGAATGTAGGTCACCGTATTGCCGAGGATGGCCGAATTCGAGGGATGGTTGTTAGAAATAACCAGTGTGGGTGGAGTGGTGTCCGTGCCCGTGGTGGTGAAGTTCCATGTGGTGGCGTCGGCGATTCCAGAGAAGCGGTTGCCGCCCAGGTCCTTCACTGCTTCGATACTGGCGAAGACCGTGTATTGCTTGTTAGGCAGGAGGCCGCCCGACGGATAAAGTCGGACGGTGTTGCCGGAGAAGGTGACGGATGATGGGTCGGCTGCGTTGAGGAACTGCTGGATGCCATCGGTCACATTGCGAAGTGTGAAGCTGCCGGAGCCTGGGGTGACCGCTTCGTTGAAGTTGAGGATCAGGACGTCATGAGTGTCGACGCCGGTGCTCTCATCTGCGGGAGTGGTGGTTAAGAGCAAGGGAGGCACGGTGTCCGCGAGCGGCACGCCGACGGCCCAGAGATTGACGTTGTCAATCAGAGCATTGGTATCGCTGTAGGGGGCGACGAAGCGGACGGCGACGTCTTTGCCGAGATGCGGGCTGGAGGCCAGCGCGGTGAAGTCGAATGAAATCCGGGAAAAACTTCCGTCCGATGGGGCATTGCCTATCGCCGAGGCCAGAACGGTTCCGGGACGGCTAGGGCTCGCATTGGCCCGGTTGTCTCCCGGATTGAAGGCCACCAATTCGCATTGGTAGGCTGTGCCCGCGTTGAAGTTGTCGCGGATGATATCGAAGGACACCGTGTAGCGGGTGTTCAAAGTCAGTGTTCCGATTACGCCTTCGGCGGTGATGATACCGGTGTTTTTGTAGCGCAGGGCATAGGCCTGATAGTTCGGGTGGGGGGCGGTGAAGTCGCCGCCCGCCTTGTCGGTTATGCCGCGCAAACCGGCTCCATAGTCAAAGGCGGAGGCGACCCATTTGCCGTTGTCGGGCAGCAATCCCTGCACATAGGCGGTGGGTGTGGACGGGCTTTCGAAGTCTTCCAAGAGCAGTTCAGTGAGCGGCAGGAGGGTGGATCGCGAACCTGCGGAAACCAACAGGTCGACAGTGGATCCTGGAGCGACCTGGCTGCCAGCGGGCGGGTTGGTGCCCTTGACCTGCCCGGCAGGGACGGTCTCGCTGTAATCGGTGAAGACAGTGCCGACCAAAAGGTTCTGCGCGTTGAGCGCGGTGTTGGCGGCAGACTGGGTTTGGCCTGATAGATCAGGAATCGTCGCGAGCTGGACGGTTTCCGAAATCACGAGGTTGACGGCGGAACCGAGGGCGGCGCTGGTGCCACCGGCGGGATTTTGCTGCGCGACATCGCCTTGATCGACAGATGAACTCGGAGCTGTGGTGATGGTGCCGACGACCAATCCGCGTGCCGTGATGAGGGCTTCGGCTTCGGCCTGGGAGAAGCCCAGCACGACGGGCACCTGGGCGTTGACGGGCAGCGTGACAGAGGCGGCGGTGGAAGATGCCGTTTCGTTGCGGGCGAGCGAGAGGTCGCGGGCCTTGACGGTGTAGCTGTAGGAAACGCCGGGGGTAAGGCCCGAGTCGGTGTATTCCGGGCTGCTTTGCCAGCCGCTGTCGTGGCCGCCACCTGAGGTGGCGGTGAAGTAATATTCCACGCCGCTGGGATCGAAGGCGGTAGCGGCGACCATGCGTATCGATGCGGGGCCAGCAGGTGCGGGAGCGGAATGGAAGGCGATCGGGTTGGGCGCAGGTGCGGCATTATCATTGGCCGCCGGAACCGAGCCGATCAGCACGCTGCGATAGTCCGCTCCGAGTCGGATTTCATCGAGCACGGGGGCACCGCTTCGATACCACGTAAGCGTATCAAAGGTGGATTGGCTGACCTGGGCGGTGATGGAGGTGATGGGCTTATCAGGCAGGGTCAGATCCGTGTAAGGTTGATAGATTTCGATCAGGTCGTCATCCTGAGGCGTGGCACCCCAGGTGATTTTTGCGACGACCAGGCCATATTGTGCGGCGTAGTACCGATTGGCATTCCCATCCATGTCAGAATTCGCCATGGTCTCCACCACAGCCGAACCAGTCGAATTTCCGAGCCGGACGGCACCGACGATTCCTCCTCCGCCAATGCCGAGGGTAAAGCCGACACCCTCGCCGGCCTGCGCTCCCTCGTTTTGGATCCATTGGTCCGAGCCGTTCCACCCGCTGCCCGAGCTGGAGAACGAGCTGTTGGCAAGAGCGAGGTAGAGCAATGAATAACCTGTCGGATTGTTTCCAATGACGGCGCTCATCCAGACGGTGGCTCCATCGGCCAGCAGACCCTTATCAGCTAGGGCTGCTGTATTGATGACGCGGGAGCCGCCAATGCCGCCGTTGTTGTTGGACACGTTTGCCTTGCCGCCCTTGGTGGGCTGCGGGCCGTAGGTTAGGGAATCGTTGGCAATGATGTTGCCGGTGGGAGAAGTCCATGGGCCGGCGAAGCCGACTTCGGAAGCACCGGAAGCGCCATTGAGGGCACCGGCTGGATAATCGAATGGCTCATACACGGCGAGACCGGTCGGAGCCGCTGCGCCTACGGTCAGGTTGATTGTAGCGGTGGCCACCTGACCTTCGCTATCCATGACTTGGAAGGTGAGGCTGTCGGGACCGGTGTAATTGTAGTCCGAGGTGTAGACCAAGTAGGGAGGTGTGCCGGTGAGTGAGCCATGCGCGGGCGGCGTGGTGATTTGGTAGTTCAGCGCGAGGTTCTCGGGATCGCTGCCGGTCAGAGTGATAGGCGACGGTGTCGCCGTGCCGACCGTGACGCTCTGAGCAAAAGCGCCCGGAGGGTTGTTCGGCGGCAGGGTGCCGTTGGAACTGCGAAGGGTGACGGCCACCGTTTGGTAGGCCTCGGTGAAGCCGCGCGAGTCGGACATGGTCACCTCGAAAAGATACTGCCCAGGGGTGCCGTCGAAGAGAGCGATGGTGTTTTTGCTCTCGGCGGTGCCGTTGGGGGTGAAGTTCACTTCGCCCGCACCATGCACCTTGCGCCAGGTGAAGCGGCTGTCGCCTTTGGCGTAGTCGTAAGCATTGACCCGCAGCGTGGTCCAATTTGCGGGCAGGGTCAGCGTTGGTGCGTCAGCAGTGACGGACTGAATGCCCTTCAAGGGTGTGGGTGCGACCGGGTTGGCGTCGGCCAAGATGGCATTGATTGTGGCCAAGGCATCCGGCCAGAGATTGCCGTCATAGGGAGTATTGCTGTCCCAGAATTGCGTGAGGAAGTCGATCGTGCGGGGATCGGGATCGACCAAGGTGCAGGAGCCGGCATAGCGGCCAAGCACATTGGCGGCGGAGCTAGAGACGCTTCCACGCCCGTCGCTATCAGAGACAACTTCCGCCAGCGGGACCCCCTCCGAAAATTTCCGAATCTCCATGGCATCGAGACCGCCCGTGCGGATTTTTGCTGAAAACATCGTATCGCCAGGAGACTGGTATTGGATCGAGTCGACGAGGACATCGGCCAGCGCGAGACAGTCTTCCGTTGTGAGCATTGCGTAGATGTTCTGCATCGTGCCATTGACGGCGCCCAACGGGTGTAATGCCGCCATGCGAATGGCCGGATAGAGGAAATTGCGATCAATGCCAGTGAGGGAGCTGCTCAAGATGTTCCCGAAGATCAGATAGACCAGTTGGGCGTCAGCGAACTGTCCCGGATCTTCCTCATCCAAGGGCAGCCTGGGTTTCGCATGCCTTCCGGCCACGGCGAGGATTTCGTAAACCAGCGGCAAGAGAGTTTCGCGCGGGAATTGGCGCAATGATTGGCCTGCGAAATAGCGCACATTGTCATCCGGATCGTCGAGGAAGGAGACGAGGGTGGGTGCGGTTGCCGGGTCGGCGATCCTGCCCAAGGCCTCGATGGCTCCGGTGCGGTTGGGGCTGTTGAGATTGTTCGCCATCGGGACCAAGGTGCCGAGGATTTGTGCCTTCTCTCCCGTCCGAGCCGCAAGTTCGCCGGAGGCTCTGGATCTCACGACGTGGGAAAAGGATGCGAGATCGTCAATGAGTTGGCTCGTGCTGCGTGGGGTGGGGTCGTATCCATCGGCCAAGTCCGCCTTCACCACATCCTCGTGGCTCATGCACCCGGCAGGAGTGCGTCCTTTGCCGGTGATTTGGAGGTTGCGGAGGGGAAGCGCATAGGTGAGCAGAACGGAAGTGGACATGTTGAGGCCCTTCCAGTTCGATTTGTAGCCGCTGCTACCGTCGGCCAGTCTGCCATAGGCAAAACTGCCGTCCCAACGGCGGCAGAGGTCGAAGAACCAACTGGCGCGACGGAAATGCGAGGCGGCCGCCTCTTCGCCGCCGACGGCTGCACCCAATGGTGACCATAGGCCATTGAAGCCCCATCCGGTATGACCGCCCTCACGCTCTGAGGCCGCGGCGGTGGCCAGCTTGGCGAAGAAGTCACGGGCGGCGGTGCGCTGTGGTTGCATTTCGAAAACGAGTGCGGCGGCACCGGATTTGCCGTTGGCCGCGTGGGCTCCTGCGGGCAGGTGTTCACCGTACGGGATAGCACTCTTGCCGGTATAGGATGCGAAAAACCGGCTGGCGCGCTCGATCCCGATGTCGAGTCTTGGGTGGGTGCTGCCACATTTTTTGGCCATTTGCAGACCCATCAAGGCGGGCACTGCGGCGGAGTTGACCGAGCCGTAGCCGGTCGCCGGACCGTTGGGAGAGCCATCCGGCCAAGTGCTGGACCAGTTGTGTCCCACCGAACCGAAAGGGCTCTGACCTTTTTCGATGACATTCACGTAGGCATCGATGGTGGGAAGAACGACAGGATCATTGGTTTTGAGGTAGTATTCGCAGAGGACGATCAGGGTGTGTCCGGCAGCCCAGGGTTTTGGCCAATCTTTGCGTATGAC
>CBFGOB010000055.1:0-11172 GCA_965650215.1 uncultured bacterium
GCGGCAGGTCTGATAGGCATCGGTGTGGTGCGCACCCTCGTCGACGAAGATCAGACCGGAAAACACGGTCTTCGATTCGTCGTAGAGCGAGTTCTTGTAGAGCAGGTCGGAATACGCGCCTTCCGAAACGTGGTGCTGGAAGGTGCGCTGGTCGTATTCCTGCTCGCGGGCCGGAATCGAGACCGAAAGCATGTCCGAACGCGAACCCGGACCCTCGAGGCGCGACATGCACTCGTTGCGCGCCCAGGATGCGCCGGTGTTGAGAATGAACCCCTTGGCCGACGCGTCGCGCGCGGTGGCGGTGTCGTTCATCTGGATCACCCGCGTCACTTCGTTGAAGGCCTGGATGGCGATGTAGTCGAGCTGCGAATTGGCGCCGGCATAGAGGTCGTTGTAGGCGATCGCCCAGCCGGGGCTGATGTCGTCGGCCGAACGGAAGATATCGACCACGCGCAGCTTGGCACTCGTGCCGGTGATCACCAGCGTGTGGGGGAAAATCACGGTGCGGGCACCCGCAATCCAGTGGTGCACCTCGATCGGCGCCTCGAGTTCGACCTTGTCGGGCACGAACACGAACAGGCCGTTGGCCACCGACGCCTCATGGAGCGCGGCATACTTCGCCGATCCCAGCCGGGTTTCCTGCTTCATGAAATGCTCGGCCACCAGGTCGCCATGGGTCACCAGCGCCTCGGCCAGCGGCAGGCAGATCACGCCCGCAGGCAGCTGCGATGCGGAGTGCACCAGCACGTCATTGACGAACACGAACTTCGCCGCGGTGCTTGCGAGACCCGTCGAGCGGGCAACCAAGGCATCCGCGTCGTGCGGCTCGGCCTTGGCAAAGCCCGCGAAGTCGAGCTGCCTGAGGTTGGCGAATCGCCAGGCCTCATCGCCGCGCGCGGGCGTCGGCAGGGCTTCAAAGCGTTCCCAAGCCTGCTGCTGGCGGGCGGCAAACCATGCGGGAAACGCGGCGGATGTCTGGGGAGGAGTCGAAGTCATAAAAAAGTTCAGCGTCTTGATTTCAGCGTTCTGTTTTCAGCTTTCAGCTTTTACCCGACGCTTCCTTCCATCTCGAGGTCGATGAGGCGCTTGAGCTCGACCGAGTATTCCATCGGGAACTCGCGCACGAGGTCGTTGATGAAGCCGTTGACGGCAAGCGACATCGCATGGCCCTCGTCGAGCCCGCGCTGCTGCATGTAGAACAGCATCTCCTCGGAAACCTGCGAGACCGAGGCCTCGTGCTGGGTCGCGTGGCGGTTGCCTTTCACCGTGATCGCCGGATAGGTGTCGGTGCGCGAGTTGCTGTTGATCAGCAGGGCGTCGCATTCGGTGTTGTTCTTGCAACCCTTGAGGTGCTTGGGAATGTGCACCTGGCCACGGTAGGTCGAGCGGCCCTGGCCGACCGAGATCGATTTCGACACGACGTTGGAGGTCGTGTTGTCGGCGGCATGGATCATCTTCGCGCCGGTGTCCTGATGCTGGCCGGTATTGGCCAATGCGATCGAGATCACCTCGCCGCGGGCGCGCTCGCCCTTCATCACCACACCGGGATACTTCATCGTCAGGCGGCTGCCGATGTTGCAGTCGATCCAGCGCACCTCGGCATCCTCCATCGCGAGTCCGCGCTTGGTGACGAGGTTGAAGACGTTGCTGCTCCAGTTCTGCACGGTGACATACTGGATCTTGGCACCCTTGAGCGCGACCAGCTCGACCACCGCCGAGTGCAGGGTCGCGGTCTCGAACTTCGGCGCGGTGCAGCCTTCCATGTACATCACCTCGGAGCCCTCGTCGGCGATGATCAGCGTGCGCTCGAACTGGCCGAAGTTCTCCGAGTTGATCCGGAAATACGCCTGCAGCGGCTGCTTGAGCTTCACCCCCTTGGGAATGTAGATGAACGAGCCACCGGAAAAGACCGCGCTGTTGAGCGCCGAGAACTTGTTGTCACCGGTCGGGATCACCTTGCCGAACCACGGACGGAAAACCTCCTCGTGCTCCTTGAGCCCTTCGGTCGAGTTGACGAAGATGACCCCCTGCTTCGCCAGGTCCTCTTTCACATTCGAGTAGGCCGCCTCGGAGTCGAACTGCGCCTCGACGCCGGCGAGGAACGCGCGCTCCTGCTGCGGGATGCCCAGGCGCTCGAAGGTCTCCAACACGTCGGCAGGCACATCGTCCCACGAACGCTTCGGCTTCTCGCCGTCGGAGAGGTAATAGCGGATCTCGTCGAAATTGATGTTGTCGAGGTCGTGCGTCGCCCAATGGGTCGGCATCGGCTTGTCACGGAACACCTTGAGCGCCTTGTGACGGAACTCGCGGACCCAATCCGGGTCCTGCTTGACGTCGCAGATGTAGTCGATCGTCTTTTCGGTCAAACCACGACCCGCATCGTACTTGTTGCGCTCGGGGAACTTGAAGTCCCCCTTGCTGCGGTCGATGTCGATGGCGGCCTTGGTTTCCTCGTCGAGAATGGCGGTGGCGGTGTCTGGCATGATCTGGGGTGGCTGGGGTTCGGCGGGCACGGCGGTCGGAAACCGCCGTCACGGTCAGGCGAGTGCGGCCTCCTTGAGGAATTCGTAACCTTCCTTCTCAAGCTCGAGCGCGAGCTCGGGGCCTCCCGAGCGCACGATCCGGCCTTCGGCCATGACATGCACGTGGTCGGGCTTGATGTAATCGAGCAGGCGCTGGTAGTGGGTGATGAGCAGCATGCCGCGCTCGGGCGAGCGCATCGCGTTCACACCCTTGGCGACGATCTTGAGCGCATCGATGTCGAGACCCGAGTCGGTCTCGTCGAGGATGCAATACTTCGGCTCGAGCATCATCATCTGCAGGATCTCGTTGCGCTTCTTCTCACCGCCGGAGAAGCCCTCGTTGACCGCGCGGGCGGTGAATTTGCGGTCCATTTCCAACAGGTCCATCTTCGCGTAGAGGTCCTTGTAGTAGGCCACGGCGTCGATCTCCTGGCCCTTCGGCAGGCGGGCCTGCAGCGCGGCACGGATGAAGTTGGCGTTCGACACGCCCGGAACCTCGGCGGGGTATTGGAAGGCCAGGAAAATCCCGGCACGCGAGCGCTCGTCGATGCCCATCTCGAAGATCTCCTCGCCGTCGAGCGTGACCGTGCCGCCGGTGACGACATAGCCTTCATGGCCGGCAATGACTTTCGACAAGGTCGACTTGCCCGATCCGTTGGGGCCCATGATCGCATGGACTTCACCTTTCGGGATTTCGAGGCTGACGCCTTTGAGGATTTCGGTGCCATCCTCAAGGGTGGCGCGGAGGTCTTGGATGTGGAGGCTCATGGGATGGAATTGGAAATGGAATGTTGAAAATGAATTACTGGGGAAGCTTGCCGCGGAGCGTGATTTCGATGTCGTCAATCAGGACTCCTGGCGGAAGATCGAGGATGTCTTCGAGCTTGAAGCCCGGCTTGAAGTCGATGTCGTGGATCTCGCCGCTCTGGGCGTCGTGGAAATGCCCGTGCTCGCGGAGGTTCGGGCAATAGCGCGACGACTCGCGCTCGAAATTCACCTGACGGATGATGCCGTGCTGCACCAGGGCCTCGAGGCAGTTGTAAACCGTCGCCAACGACAGGTTCGGCAGGCGGTCCTTGGCCCGCATGTAGACCTCGTTGGCGGTCGGATGATCGCGCTGCTCAATCAGAATCCGGTACACTTCCTTGCGCTGCCTCGTCATGCGCAGGCCGTCGATCTCCTCCGGAATCTCCCGTGCTTGTTCTGTCGCTTTGTGAACCATCGGTGCGGCAACCTAGTCCCAAACCGCCTAATATCAAGAATTATTCCAATTCTTGTTAAAATTCATTAATGATCTGATCATCAATGAGTTGTGGTAAAAATTAGCTTTCGATATGCGGCGAAAAAGGCTCTGAAGCTGCCGAAACGGGCTTCATGAGGCTCGGGTCCTCCCTCGCGGTCTCGCCCCGCGATGAGCATCGCCTGCCCCGCCCATGACGATTGGGAAATCGTCATCCCGCGACATGGCCGCCAAAGGCAGCCACTCCGGAGCGGCGCTTTCTAAGCGCCATTGTGTGGGCTGGCGGCTTGCCGCCGCCATCACATGAAGGGACAGACCTTTCGGCCTTCAGCCCCGCATTTGGGTTTGATTTCGTGCAGATCCAGCCCTAGTTGCCCGCCCCGCGAGCCGCTCTTGCGGCACAAGCGCCAGCCTCAATCCCATGCCAGTGAATCCCCATCTCCGCCTGATGCCGTTGGCGCCCCTTGCCGTCGCCTGCCTGCTGTCGCTGTCCGCCTGCGGTTTGTATCACAAGGTCATGCCCGAGGCCACGGAGGACGAGGTCGTTTCCGTCCAGCATGGCAAGGCTTCCTGGTATTCCGTGCGCAGCAACCGCGGCACCCGCACGGCCAGCGGCCAACGTCTGGATGACCAAAGCTCGACGGCCGCCCACCGTCATCTCCCCTTCGGCACCAGGGTCAAGGTCACCAACCAGGCCAACGGCCGCTCGGAAATCGTGACGATCAACAACCGCGGTCCCTACATCCGCGGACGCATCATCGATGTCACCATCGGCACCGCCGAGCGCCTTGGCTTCCGCCGCAACGGCGTGGCCATCGTCAAGGTCGAAGTCCTCAAGCGGAACAACGAAGATCGGGATGAAGGGAAAGACCCTCGCTAAAGGCAGGGACCTTTCCCAAAAAAGGTCCGCGTGAGAAATTGTGTGTCCCTCAATGCGATTGGAAAATCGCCACCCCTCAGCATGGCAGCCGGAGGCAGCCGCCATGGATCAGACCACAAGCCCTAGCGGTCCGCCACGAACAGGGTGTGACTGAAGCGCTTGGCCTTGGGGTAGGCTTTGCACGGGACGCAGGCGACGCGGGCAAACACCGTCTCGAGCAGCTTCGCAAAGCGCCGGTCCTCGTGGGCCGACCAATACACCACCCGCCCGCCGGGGTTCAGGGCCGCGCGCGCCCGCTGCAGGCCCTGACGCTGGTAAAGCCGCGCATTCCCGTGCTGGACCAAGGCGTCCGGGCTGTTGTCGACATCCAGCAGAATCGCGTCGAAGCGCCGCTCGCCGACGCGCTCCAGCACCTCGTGGACGTCCCCCAGCCGCAGTTTGACCCGCGGGTCGTCGAGTTGCGGACCGTGGATCGATGAGAGGTATTGACGGTTCCAGTCGACGATGTCCGGCAGCAACTCGGCCATGACCACTGTGGCATCCGGCGGGCACAGTTCGAGCACGCGCCGAAGCGTGAAGCCGAAGCCCAGCCCGCCGATCAGGACTTGCGGCTTGGCCGGCAAGCGTTCGCAGGCCAGCTCGGCCATGACCTGCTCGGAGAGGCTGGCGGTGGTGCTCATCAGCTGCACGCCATCGACTTTGAGAAAATACTCGCCGTCGTGTTCCTGCAGCACAAGACGGGTGCCGTCGGGTGCCGCGCAGCTGGCAAGCGTGGTGGTGGCTTTCATGAAGGCGGAAAATGGGGTCAGGCCTGGCGCAGCATGAGGCCAGGGGCAGGCTCTCGGACATGTCAAAATGAGGCGGAGAGGGAAATTGTCCCTTCGCGCATGACCTTGCGGTTGTCGCGGATCACGCCCGTGCAGGATCGCGGTAATCTTGAAAACAGCTCGCGCACCCGGTCGCCGATGACAAAGCGGTGGCCATCCGCCACGTATCCAGCAGTCCATTCCCATGCAGCCCACCCGACTCCGCACCCTCCTGATCGCCTTCGCCCTCGCTCTTGTACCCGGCGGCCATGCCGCAGCCGATTCGCTGGCCGAAGCGTTCCGCCAAGCACCGGCCGACACCCGTCCGGGCTGCTACTGGTATTGGATCAACGACAACATCAGCAAGGAGGGGATCACCAAGGACCTCGAGGCGATGGCTCGCGTGGGCATCGGCCGCGCCTACATCGGCCACATCTACAACCGCAAGGAAGCCAGCGACACGCCGGTGGGCACGGTGAAGTTCATGAGTGACGAATGGTGGGACGCGCTGCAGTGGGCAGTGAAAGAGGCCGGGCGCGTCGGCGTCGAGATCGGCTTTTTCAACTCTCCCGGCTGGTCGCAGTCCGGCGGCCCATGGATCAAGCCCAGCCAATCGATGCGCTTCCTCGACGCCAGCGAAACCGTGGTCGAGGGCGGCCGCCGGATCGATCAAGTGCTGCCGGTGCCCCAGATCCGCACCCACCCGAGTTCGGGCGGCTTGAAGCCGATGCGGATTGGTCCGAATTACACGGCGGCGGATTTCCAGGACCAGCGGGTGATTGCCTTCCGCCAGCCGGAGGCGGAAGTCTCGGATCGCCTGGAAGTCCCGACCGGCAAAGGGCTGCAAATCCAGCCATCGCCTCAGTCCATCGAGATCTCCGGCGACGGGGCCGGTGAGCTCCAAAGCCTGCAGCTCGAGATCCAGGACACCCTCTACACCCTCACCTGCATCGTCTCCGCCTCGGACGACGGCAAGGCATTCCGCGAGCTCACGCGCCACGTCGAGGAGCGCGGCTACCAGGGCGCCCGCGTCCAGGATCCGCTGCTGGTGCCCTTTGTTGCCACGCAAGCGAAGCGGTTCCGGATCACCCTTTCGGCCACCAAGCCGGTCACGCTCACGCGCGCCGCACTGAGCCGCCGCGCGGTGCTCGCCCACCACGTGCGCAAGCAGCTCGGCGAGACCAGCCCCTCGGGCGCACCGCCATGGGAAACCTACATTTGGAAACCGCAGCCGCCGCCTGCCGCGGGCAGCGTGGTGGATTCCGGCGACGTTGTGGACCTGACAAAGCATACCGACGCATCAGGCCGCCTCGTCTGGGATGCGCCACCCGGCCGCTGGGTGATCCTGCGCAGCGGCATGGTGCCCACCGGCACGATATGCAGGCCCGCCAGCCCGGAAGCAAGCGGGCTCGAAGTGGACAAGATGAGCCAAGAGCACATCCGCAGCCTCTTCGACGGCATGGTGGGGGAATTCATCCGCCGCACGCCGGCCGCCGACCGCAAGGCATTGAAATACGTCATCGCCGACAGCTACGAAACCGGACCGCAGAACTGGACCGACGACATGTTGGAGAAATTCCAGACCCGCTTCGGATATTCGCCGTTGCCTTTTCTCGCCTGTCTGCACGGCCGGGTGGTGGACAGCCCGGAGATCACCGACCGCTTCCTGTGGGACTGGCGGCGCCTGATCGCCGAGTCGATCGCTCGCGACTATGTCGGTGGTTTGCGCGAGGTCTCCCATGAACACGGACTCACGCTGTGGCTCGAAAACTACGGCCACTGGGGGTTCCCATCCGAGTTCCTGCTTTACGGGTCGATGACCGACCAGGTCGGCGGCGAGTTCTGGGAAAGCAGTGGGCCGGAAGGCAATATCGAACTGCGCGCGGCATCGAGCGCGGCCCACATCTATGGCCGCACCGACGTCTATGCCGAGGCCTACACCTCGCATCGCACCTTCCAGCAAAGCCCGGGGTCGATGAAGGCGTGGACCGACTGGGCGTATTCAACCGGCATCAACCACTTCATCCTTCACGTCTACATCCACCAGCCCGACGAACGGAAACCCGGCATCCTCCAGTGGTTCGGCACCGACTTCAACCGTCACACGACCTGGTTCGAACCCGGCAAAACCTTCATCGACTACCTGCGTCGTAGTTCGGTGCTGCTCAAGGCCGGGAAACCCCACGCCGACGTCGCCTACTACATCGGCGAAAACGCGCCGGTGATGACCGGCCCGATGGATCCCGCGCTGCCGTCCGGCTACAACTTCGACTTCATCAACTCCGACGTCCTCATGCACCGCGCGAAGGTGGTCGACGGACGCATCGTCGTGGAAAACGGGCCGTCGTACGCGCTGCTCGTCCTACCGCGCGAAACCCGGATGCGGCCGGAAATGGCCGCAACCCTCCGCCGGCTCGTCAAGGACGGCGCCACCGTGATCGGCCCGAAACCCACGGCCAGCCCCTCGCTCGCCGGATTCCCCGGATGCGACACCGAAGTGCGCGCGATCGCTGACGAGCTCTGGGGCCAGGTCAACGGCAGGACCGTGAAGCATCGGGCCACCAGTTCCACCGGCGGGATCTTCGACGGCGTGACGCTCGAGGAAGCCTTCACCGCGATCGACCTCGAACCCGACCTCCGCATCGAGGACCATCCGGACCTGCGCTGCGACGCCGCCCACGCGAAAGGCATCGGCATCCGCAAGAAGGGCGGCATCGTCTTCATGCGCCGCAGCTCACCGGAACGCGAAATCTACTTCCTCTCGAACACCCGTGACGAGGCGGTCGCCTTCACCGCCTCGCTGCGCATCAGCGGACGCCAACCGTGGCTGTGGAATGCGGTCGATGGCACGATTGCCAAAGCCGCTGCTTACTCCCAGGACAAGGGACGCACCCGCATCCCGCTGCAGCTCGAGGCGGGCGAAAGCGTGTTCGTCGTGTTCCAGGAAACGATTGCCGCCGACGCCAAGGGCTCCGCGGCCGGCAACTCACCCGCCATGAAGCCGCTGCTCGGGATCCAGGGCCCCTGGTCCCTGCGCTTCGACGGTGTCGGCGCACCCGCGCCCACCGTCTTCGACGATCTAACCGATTGGACGAAACACCCGGATGAGTCGGTCCGCCACTTCAGTGGCTCGGCCGATTATGAAACGCGGTTCACGCTGGCCGAAGCACCCGCGAAGGGCGAACGCCTGTTCCTCGACCTCGGCGAGGCCGCGATCATGGCCACGGTCACGCTCAACGGCAGGGAGGCCGGAACCCTGTGGTGCCCGCCATGGCGGCTCGACGTCAGCGCTCTCGCGCAGGCCGGCGAGAACCGGCTCAAGGTGCGCGTCACCAACACCTGGCACAACCGCCTCCTGGCTGAGGCAGGCAAACCGCCGGGCGAACGCCTCAGCCAAATCTCGCAACCCTACCGCATCAAGCCCGGCACCCCAGCGGCCAGGAGCGGCCTGCTCGGCCCGGTGCGGTTGCTGCGCGCCGAAAGCACCCCGCCGCCGCGATGAATCGCAGCCGCCTCGCGGATGCCAGCTCGCTCTAACCCGGCGGCGGGCCGATCGTTTCGCCTTCGACCCATTTGGCCAGGGTGTAGCCTTGGCCGCGGTCATCCTCTCCTGCCGCGACCTTGGCCGCCCAGCGCACGATCCGGCTGACGATCGGCCGGCTGTCCCAGCGCAGGTGCGAAACCCGCGGCAGACACCACGCAAAGGCCGGATCCGGATCGTCACAGATCAGCGAAATCCGCTCCGGCGCCCGCAGACCGATGCGTGCCAGATGGAGCTTCGCCGCCAAAAACAGCGGGGCCTCGCCGACGATCATCGCCGTCGGCGGCGTGAGCTGGCAAAGCCGGTCAAGGCATTGCTGGAAGCCCTCCGGCCCACCACTCCAATCCGGCAGATGGTATGGGCCGGTGGCAATCCCATGGCCCTCGAGGGTTTCCAGGAAAGCCCGCTCAAACAAGCGCAGCACCGGCTTGCGGCGTTCCTCGCGGGTCAGCAGCACAATCCGCCGGTGCCCCAAGGCCAACAAGCGGGACACCGCCTCCCTCATCGCAGGAATTTTGTGCACCCCCATGCCGGCGATTCCAAGCTCCGCAAAACTCCCGAACTGGGCGAACACCCTCAGCCCCTGCGCGGCAAACCACTGCAGGATCTCGCGGGTAGCCGCACTCACGATCCAGGCGTCGGCCGCCTCGCGCTCCACCAGGCGCGCGACCCGGGCGAGATCCATCCCCAGCTCGCACAGCGAATCGCTGGCAAACGACACATCGTGGCCGGCGACTTGCAGCCGGTGCCGCAACTCGAGCTGATCCGGCAACGAGCGGTCGCCCTTTTCATAGAGCAAAATCCGGATCCGCAGGCTGCGCGGGCTTCCGCCACCGGCCGGATTCTCGATCAGGCGCCGGCGCCCCACCCCCTGCGAACGCAGGATGCCCTCGCGCTCAAGCAGGTGCACGGCATCGTCCACCGTCTTCTTGTTCACCCCGAATTCCGCCGCCAACTCCGGACGGCCGGGCATCAGGCCCTCCCAACGCCCACGCGCCAGCTCAGCCCGCAAAAACGCCGCAAACTGCTCGCCCTTGCTCAGAAACCTCAACCCGTCCATGGGCCCATCCTGCCTGTTTTCTGGGCAGGGCGCGAGTGAATTTCCGACCCGGCCGGCCGCAAGCACGGCGGTTCTGCCGACGTAGCATGCCGTGCTCGGGCGCTGAACGCCCGCCGCGCTTTGCGAGTTGAGCTTACCCCCCCTGCCCGGTATGAGTCTCACGCTGAACTTCCCCCATCACCCACCCCATGAAATCCACCCTTGCCGCAGTCCTCGCCCTCACCGGCTTCGCCAGCTCACAGGCCGCCGAACCCAGCCAACCCGACCGCACCCAATGGTTCCGCGAAGCGCGCTTCGGCATGTTCATCCATTGGGGCGTCTATGCCGTGCCGGCCGGCGAGCATGAAGGGAAAACCATCAAGGGCATCGGCGAATGGATCATGCGCTTCAAAAAGATCCCGGTGGCGCAATACAAGGCCTACGCGCCGGAATTCACCGCCGCCCACTATGACCCCGAACGCTGGGCGGAACTCGCGAAGAAGGCGGGCATGAACTACGTCGTCATCACCTCGAAGCACCACGACGGCTTCGCCCTCTACGACTCGGCGGTCACCGATTGGGACGTGATGGCCTCCGGCGCCAAGCGCGACCTGCTCGATCCGCTCGCCAAGGCGGTCCGCGCCCGCGGCATGAAGTTCGGCCTCTACTATTCGCAGTCCCAGGACTGGAGCCACCCCGGCGGCGCGACCAGCGGCGAGATCGGCAAAGTCTGGGACCAGGCCCAGAAGGGAGACTACGACGAATACCTCAAAACCATCGCCTTGCCGCAGGTGAAGGAGATCATCGATCGCTACGACCCGGCCATCATCTGGTGGGACACCCCGCAGAAGATGACGCCGGCCCGCGTCGCGCCCTTCGCCGAGCTGATGGCGCAGCACCCGCAGATCATCAACAACAACCGCCTTGGCGATGGATTCAAGGGCGATACCAGCACGCCTGAGCAGCACATCCCGCCGCGCGGGTTTCCCGGCCAGATGTTCGAGGTCTGCATGACGATGAACGACACCTGGGGCTACAAGAAGAACGACCAGAACTGGAAGAGCCCGCAACGCCTCATCCAGATGCTTTCCGACATCGCCAGCAAGGGCGGCAACCTGCTGCTCAACATCGGCCCGCGCGCCGA
>CBFGOB010000056.1:0-11110 GCA_965650215.1 uncultured bacterium
CCTGCTTCACCCTCTTGGTCCGCCTTCGAAGCGTCGATTCAGGAGAGCCATCGCGCGGAATGCCTTTTCATCATCGCCCGCAGCGGGCAGGTGGTATTCGGCGAGTCCCACTACCCGCAGTTCCACTACATCGCCCGCAGCCTCGGCCAGAATGCGGAACACCGCGGCTTTCCGAAAGGTCACATCCACATCAAGATCGGCCCGGCCAAAACGCTTGAGATCATCCCACTCCATACGCCGAAAGCGGCATCGGTGGCAGGAGTGATCGTACCACAGCCGCTGCCCGCCGCGACGATTTCCGAGTGGACCGCCGAGCTGACGGGCATGCTCTAGCGGGTTGCCGGAATCAGTCGCCGAACGAGATTCCAAGCCGCCGGGCACTTTCAATCAGAGGGTGGTCCTGCGGCACCTGCTTCATGAAGCCAGCCACCTGCGTGAGCGGCACCCGCTTGAGCTCGCTGCCCTGCAAGGCCAGCATGACTCCATAGTCGCGGTCCTCGAGCACCTTCGCACACTCCGTGCCCAACCAGGTCGCGAACACCCGGTCAGAGGCCGATGGCGTGCCACCGCGCTGCAAGTGGCCGAGAATCGTCAGCCGGCTCTCCTGCCCGGTCAGCTTTTCCAAGGTTTTGGTCAGACGGATCGTGTGGCCGACATGCCCGTCGTGAAAAGCCTGCAGGAGTTTCTTGGCTTCCGCCCGCTCGCGCTTGCCGGGTGCCTCGTCACGTTGCTGGACCAGAGCAGTGACATGCTCGAGCGCTTCCCTGGACATCGCGCCCTCGGCCACCACCACGATGCTGAAACGCTTGCCGCTGTCGGCACGCTTGCGGATCGAGTCCGCAATCCTCTCCACCGCATAAGGGATTTCCGGCAACAGGATCACATCCGCACCGCCTGCAATCCCGGCTTCCAACGCCAGCCAACCGGCGCGGTGACCCATGACTTCGACCACAATCACCCGGCTATGGCTGGTTGCCGTCGAATGCAAGCGGTCAATCGCCTCGGTCGCGATCTGAAGTGCCGTGTCAAAGCCGAAACTCCGATCGGTCATGCCGATGTCGTTGTCGATCGTCTTGGGCAGGGTCACCACATTCAAACCCCGCTCCACCAGGCGCAGGGCATTTTTCTGGGTCCCGCCGCCGCCAATGCAGACGAGGGCGTCAAGCTGATGACGCCGGTAGGTGGCGACAATCGCATCGGTCATGTCCCGCTCCTTGCCATCGATGATCATCCGGTGCGGCTTGTCGCGGCTGGTGCGCAGGATCGTTCCGCCATCGGTGAGGATGCCCGAGAGCATACGCCCGTCGAGCTCGACCGTCTGATCCAGCGCGAGTCCCGGAAAGCCGCCGATGAATCCGGTCACCCGCATGCCGTAGCTTTCGCGCGCGGCCTTGCCCAAGCCGCGGATCGCCGCATTCAATCCCGGACAATCGCCGCCGCTGGTGAGAACTCCAATGTGTTGAGCCATGATTCCGATGTCTTTGCCCGAGGCTAGTGGGCCGCCCCCTGCGAAACAAGAGCGCAATCGCGCCGCAAGCCGCATGCCTGCGATCAATCATGCGCAAGCCGGGCAGACGCCGAAAAACTCAAGCTCATGGTAGAGGTTGCGGTAGCCGGTCTTTTCTCGAATCTCATCCTCGAGCTGATGCACCGGACAAGGGGCCTGGATCGGCTCGATGCTGCCACAGCTTGTGCAGATCAGATAGTCGCGGTGCTTTCCGGGAACAAGCAACACGAAGTAGGCCGCACGCTCGTGCAAGCCCAAACGCCGCACCACCCCGTGCACCGCCAGTTTTTGCAGCAAACGAAACACCGTGGCCTTGTCGCACAGACCGACCAAACGCTTCGAGGCACACAGCTCCGACAAGGTCATCGGTTTGTCGTTTTCCAGCAGGGTGAGGATCAGTTCCTCCAAAGCCTTGGTCTTGCGCATGCCCGCGCGGCGCAACTGCTCGATGGTCTCTTCGATAACGACATTCATAGGACAAAAAAATCAACACATGCGCTCATTCGCTGTCCGGAGAGCGGAACAGGTCCTGCTGCGGGTCATCCGGCCGCCCTACCGGCTCGGGGGCACCGATTTTGCGATACGCGGGTGGCAGGGCGATCCGCCCGCGCGGCGTACGCATCAGGTAACCCTGCATGATCAAGAACGGCTCGTGTACCTCCTCAATCGTCGCCGCATCCTCGCCCGCCGCCACCGCCAGCGAATTCAAACCCACCGGCCCGCCGCCGAATTTGTAAATCAAGACCTCGAGCAGACGGATGTCCATCTCGTCCAGGCCTTGGGAATCGATCTCAATCATGCCCAACGCGGCATCGGCGATCCCGCGGTCGATGCGGCCCTCGCCCCTCACCTGTGCGTAATCCCTCACCCAGCGCAACAGGGCGTTGGCGACCCGCGGGGTGCCACGGGCGCGTGAGGCGACTTCCAGCGCTCCCCCACGCTCGATCGGCACGTCGAGCAGACCCGCCGACCTCTCGATGATCCGGGCCAGATCCTCATGACTGTAATAGTCCAGCCGGTTGACCAGGCCGAATCGCGAGCGCAGTGGCGCGGTCAACATGCCCGAGCGGGTGGTCGCTCCCACCAGCGTGAAACGCGGCAAATTGATCTGGATCGAACGCGCCGCAGGCCCGGAATCGATGATGATGTCGAGGCGGTAATCCTCCATCGCCGGATACAGATACTCCTCGATCGCCGGGTGCAGGCGGTGGATCTCATCGATGAACAGGATATCACCCTTCTGGATGTTGGTCAGGATCCCGGCCAAATCCCCTGCCTTTTCGATCTGCGGCCCCGAAGTCGTGTGCAACTGGGTCCCGGCCGCCTTGGCAATCAGATTCGCCAAGGTCGTCTTGCCCAGACCGGGAGGCCCCGAGAGCAGCACGTGATCCAACACGTCGCTGCGCCCTTTCGCCGCCTCAAGCATCAGCAGCAGACGGTCCTTGACCTTTTCCTGACCCACAAACTCGGAAAACGCCGGCGGCCGGAGGGACACCTCAAAGGCGGACTCGGGAGCATGCGTGGTCTTCTGGTAAAAATTCTCAGCCATCGGTCGGGGATTCCCCATTGGAACCCAGCAAGCGCCCGCTGAGAAGCGCGGAATTGAAAACTCACGGCCGCCATCAGGCCCATCATCGTGATCGAATCCTCCCGACCCCTGACGGGTCGCGGCTCCCGGCTACTCCCGAAACCGCCTTACTTCAGCGCCAAAGGTGTCAGCTCGATCTTGCGAAACTCCACCTCCGCCCCCTCCGCCTGGATCGCGATCTTTCCCTGGGTCGCCGTGCAATCGTATCCTTCATTCACCAGCACACCATTGACCATTACCCGGATTTCCTTGCCCTGACATTGAATCTCCATCCGGTTCCACTCCCCCAAGGGCTTCTCCGAACCATCGGTCAGATTGAGGATCCGCCGCGCGTCCGTTCCCGAGCCCCCCCATTTCTGGCCCTCGGCCCGCGGCCGGCGCCGCTCCATGTCCGGCACCCGGATGTCCTCCTCGATGCACCAGAAATCTCCCGCATGCTGATGCATCATCTGCACCTCCAGCGATTGCGGAAACATGTTGCTCCGCGCCCGCAGCTTGGAAGCATGCACCAACACCCCACAGTTCCCAGGCTTGCCCGGAAACCGGTATTCCAGCACCAGGTGGTAATTCTGGTAGGATTCGGTCGTGATCAAATGCCCCCGCGGCTCCCCAAGGCTGACCAGACAGCCATTGCGCACGATGAAACTCGGCGCCAACGCCGGATCCGTGTCGGCCTTCGGAACATCCGCCACCCAGCCCGTCAGGTCCTTGCCATTGAACAAGGCAATCGTTTTTTGAGTCAGAACTGCCTTAGCGCCATGGAGATCTGTAAATTCCTGCGCTGTCGCGCCATTCACCAAGGCCCACGCCAAAATCCAGATGCTTGCTTTCATAAAGTCCCCCACTCTCGCCAAGCCAAAGCCTCCCCGCAAGCCCCCAATTCAAGCCATTTGGGATAATCCAACCCGCGGAGACCCGGCGGTTTCGCACTCAGGAAATACCCGAAAAAACCCTGCGATTCGCCTTGCCACGGGGTTTCTGACGACTAGGTTGGCCGTCCGTTTTTCTTTCTCTCTCAGGCGGTTGGAGCCCCGGTGCCTGAGGGAATTCCCAGCGGGGCAATGTCGGAAGAAAACGAACCCAACTAACCTAACCCCAAACCAAAACATCATGAGTTCCGCACTCGCTGAACCTACCAACACCGAACTGAGCGACCTGATCGACTCGAAATTCCGCGAATTCCGCGAAGGCTCGATCGTCAAGGGCACGATCCTCGAGATCCGCCCCCAAGTCGTCCTGGTCGACATCGGCTACAAGTCCGAAGGCGCCATCCCCTCGAATGAATTCGAAGATGACGAAATCGAAATCGGCGACGAAATCGAAGTCCTTCTCGAAAAACTCGAAAACGACGAAGGCATGGTCGTCCTCTCGAAAGAGAAAGCCGCCCACAAGCAAAACTGGGACAAGATCGTCAAAGTCTTCCAGGACGGCGGCCTCGTCCGCGGCAAGGTCAAGTCCGTCGTCAAGGGCGGCCTCACCGTCAACGTCGGCGTCGAAGCCTTCCTTCCCGGCTCGCAGGTCGACATCATCCCGCCAAAAGATCTCAACGAATACGTGGGCAACGTCTACGAATTCAAAATCGTCAAGGTCAACGACGAGCGCAAAAACATCGTGCTCTCGCGCCGCGAAGTCATCGAAGCCGAGCGCTCCGAACTCCGCCAGCAGTTCCTCACCACCGTCAAGATCGGCGACAAGGTCACCGGCGCGGTCAAGAACATCACCGACTTCGGCGCGTTCGTCGACCTCCAGGGCATGGACGGCCTGCTCCACATCACCGACATGTCGTGGGGCCGCATCAACCACCCTTCGGAACTCCTCCACATCGGCCAATCGATCGACGTCGTCATTCTCGACGTGGACCGCGAGAAGGAGCGCGTCTCCCTCGGCCTCAAGCAGATGTCCGACAACCCCTGGGAGGACATCGAGCGCAAGTACCCCATCGGCCAACACGTCAAAGGCCAGGTTACCAAGCTGCTTCCCTACGGAGCGTTCATCGAAATCGAGCGCGGCGTCGAAGGCCTCGTGCACGTTTCGGAACTGTCCTGGGTCAAGCGCATCACCCGCCCGAGCGACGTGCTCGAACTCGGCCAGCAGATCGAAGCGGTCGTGCTCGGCATCAGCATCGAGGAGCAGAAAATCTCGCTCGGCGTCCGCCAGCTCGATGCCAACCCATGGGACGAGATCGAACTCCGCTACCCGGTCGGTGCCACCATCAAGGGCCCGGTCCGCAACCTCACCGCTTACGGTGCCTTTGTGGAACTGGAAGAAGGCATCGACGGCATGATCCACGTCTCGGACATGTCCTGGACCCGCAAGATCAACCACCCGTCCGAAGTTCTCAAAAAGAACGACGAAGTGGAAGCGGTCGTGCTTGCCATCGACAAGGCCAACCAACGCGTCTCGCTCGGCATCAAGCAAACCGAGAACGACCCTTGGAGCCTTATCGACGACCGCTTCAAGGTCGGCGACATCGTCAAGGGCACCGTGGCCAAGATCGCCTCGTTCGGCGCCTTCGTCAGCCTCGACGGTGACATCGACGGCCTCATCCACATCTCGCAACTCAGCGAAGACCACGTGGAAAAGGTCAAGGACATCATCAAGGTCGGCGACGAGATCGAAGCCCGCGTCATCAAGGTCGACAAGGTCGAGCGCCGTATCGGCCTCTCGATCAAGGCTGTCGGCTACTCCGAAGAGCAACTCCAGAAGGAAAGCGCCAGCTTCGAAAGCCGCCGTCCGTCCAGCGAGATGGTTGGCCTCGAACAGGCCTGCAACCTCGCGGCCGCCGCTTCCGAAGAGTGGAGCCCTGGCCAGGACGGAGACAAGTAAGCCGTCCGCGGGTCTCTACCGCAACCTCATCCTCAAAGCCGGACAGGGAAACCTGTCCGGCTTTTTTGTGCCATGAACCGCGAGCTTCAGCTCGCCCCGACCCGCTGGTCATCACGATTCCCCAAGCAACGATGACGTGAACGACCTGCTCATTACGAATGAGCTGTCGTCCTCCCTAAATCCCTCTCGTGACATCCCGCTGCGTCGCGGGTGGAGTGGCGGCACTGGCAAAGGTGATCACCCCGCCGATACCCGCGGCATGCCGGCCTCCAAGCCGTGGTTCCACCGCCAAATCCGGAAACCGGTACTGCGCCCGTGACTTCAGCCGCCAGCGCAGCAGCCAGCCGAAGACCAATGCCCCGAGACCGGCGGCAACAGGAACCCCATAGGGCCTCACGGCAGCAAGCAGCCGCTCTTTCTTGGAGAGAAGCCCGGTGTCACCAGCAGCAGGCTGCGCGACAAGCTCGGGTTCAGGCACGGCATCCTCCTTGCCGTCGGCATCCAGCAACCGCTCCATCCATGAGATGCGGATCGAAAGCTGGATCAGGAATTTCTCCAACTGCTTCGACGGCGCGCTGTCTACCGTGGCACGCTCGACAGCGGTTTCCAGGGCGCGGTTTCGCTCGGCTTGCGGCACGATTTCCGCCAATGCAGGGCTCAGGTAAAGCGCCGCCCGCTGCGGTTTCCCCATGAAGTAATGGACAACGGCCGCAGGTTTCCCCGAAGCGAACACCGCATCCACCACCTCTTCCGGCCGCAGGGCGCCATCGAGGTTCTGCCGGGCATCAAACACATAGACATAGAGGTCGATGGCCGAATCACTGGCATGATAATTGAGGAACTCCAGATGCTCCTTGGCGTCGGAGGGGTGAATCAGCTGCTGGGGGTCGACCAGAAACTGCGTTGGCCGCTCGCGGAAATAGGCCGGCACAAATCGCTCGGGCAGCGGCAAACCCGGTGCTTCCTGCGGCAACCCGGGCGGAGCAGCCGCAGGCTGGAAACCCAGGATCAAGGCCAGGCAGGCCGCTTTCACGGCTGCACCTCCCCGACCGGTGCTTCGCCGGCACTGCGCTTCTCACGCATCATCCGCACCTGTTCCGCAAGCAGGGCCGAAGGCATGACCTTGCGCCGAAACGCATCGATATTGCGTCGGGCCTGCCGGCTGCGCCGGATGAGGATCGCTTCGAGATGCGCCATCACGCGGATGATCCCATCGGTGTATCGACCCTCGAGCCAATGGCCGTGCGCGCGGGTCAGGGATTCAAAGGTATCGCCCTCATCGAGGTATGGCTCGACCAGATATCCGTAGACAATGACGGCAGACTTCGTTTCGGCATCCATGATCAGCAAGATCCCGGCCTGATTCGTCATCTCCGCCGGCAGATCATCGAAAGCGGCCCGGTTCAACAGCCAGAAACCGAAAGGTCGGAGCTCCGACAGCTCCCGCAGGGAACCGGTGTAAACCGCCATGAACAATTGCGGAAAACGCCGTGAAAAACGCCCCATCGCCGACTGGATCCGCTCGCGGTCGGCACTGCGAAGCACCCCGGCGGCATCGGTCAAACGCCGCAACCGCCAAGCCTCCCGGCCGTAATCCGCATCGGCATCGGCAATCGAATACCCGCAATGTGGACACATATCCGCCGCACGGTGGATGCGTTCGACACAGCGGGGACATTTCATGCCGGATTTCTATGGGATCTCGGGTTTCAAGTTTCAAGTGCTCAGTCACGGGCGATGCGGGAAGTCGCAGGTTCCCCCCAACTCTTCTCAAGTGTCCCCGCCTTCACGCTTGATACTCGCAACCTGAAACTTGAAGCTCCCGCCATGTTCCTCGGCTTCGATTCCTCCACCCAGTCCCTCACCGCCGTCATCATCGACCCCGCAAGCGGCCGCATCGTCCTCCAGGAGTCGGTGAACTTCGGCAACGAACTCCCCCAATACGGATCCCCCAGCGGCTTCATCCCCGGCGGCAGCAACGGCGAAGTCCATGCCGATCCGCTGATGTGGCTCGACGCCCTCGACCTCCTGCTCGGCCGCATCGCCAAGGGCCATGATCTTTCCAAAATCGAAATGATCGCCGGATCCGGCCAACAACACGGCTCGGTCTACCTCGACGGCAGCTTCGACGACCGCCTGGCAAAACTCGACCCCGCTAGCCCGCTGTCCACCCAAGTCGCCCCGAGCCTCACCCGCCCTACCGCCCCGATCTGGATGGATACCTCGACCGGCGAGGAAT
Source organism: uncultured bacterium (assembly GCA_965650215.1). Lineage (GTDB taxonomy): Bacteria > Verrucomicrobiota > Verrucomicrobiia > Verrucomicrobiales > Akkermansiaceae > Luteolibacter. The sequence continues at coordinate 8,161 of CBFGOB010000056.1, forward strand.
GTCAGGAAATCACCCGCAGCCTCGGCAGTGCCGAGGAAATCTGCCGACGCAGCGGTTCGATCGCCATCGAACGCTTCACCGGCCCACAAATCCGCCGCTTTGCCAAACACAATCCCGATGCCTACAACCGCACCACGCGCATCCACATGGTCAGCTCCTTCATTGCCTCGGTGCTGGCCGGCGAATCGCTCTCCATCGATTTCGGCGACGGTGCCGGCATGAATCTCCTCAACCTCGCCTCGGGCGATTGGGACCAGGACCTGCTGGATGCCACGGCTCCCGAACTCCGCAGCAAGCTCACCCGGCCCGCCTCTGCCACAACACCGCAGGGAACGATCTCGGGCTACTTCGTCCGCAAATACGGCTTCAACCCGTCCTGCCGTTGCGCCCTCTTTACCGGCGACAACCCGGCCTCGCTCGTCGGAATGGGTGCAACCGCACCCGGCAACATCGTCATCTCCCTCGGCACCAGCGACACGTTCTTCGCCTCGATGCCCGGACCCAAAACCGACCCGAACGGCTTCGGCCACGTTTTCGGCAATCCGGTCGGCGGCTTCATGTCACTCATCTGCTTCCGCAACGGATCGCTCGCCCGCGAAGCACTCCGCGATGCCCACAAGCTCGGCTGGTCCGACTTCGAGGCCGAAGCCCTGGCGAAAACCGCGGATGCCGCCGGCCAAAACCTCATGCTTCCGTTCTACGGTCCTGAAATCACCCCGCGCCACGACTTCACCCGACCCACCCTCAGCGGCTCACCCGACTTCGAAAACGGATCCAATCCCGCCCTCCAAGTCCGCGCCTTGCTCGAAGGCCAATTCCTCAACATGCGCCTCCACTCGCAATGGATGGAAGTGAAGGCCGAACGGATCCGGCTCACCGGCGGCGCATCGAAAAACAATGGCATCGCCCAACTCGTCGCCGATGTGTTCCAGGCTCCGGTCGAGCGCCTCGAGGTCTCCAACTCCGCCGCCCTCGGTGCCGCACTCATCGCCGCCACCGCCGCCGGCCATGACATCGGCAAGCTCCAAGCCACCTTCTGCCAGGCCAACGCCGGCGGCACCCTCCAGCCCCACGCCGCGCTCGCACCGGTTTATGAACACGCCATGCAGCGTTTCAAAGCCCTAGTCAGCAATGCCATGGCCTGAGCCACGTCGAAACCCTGCCAGACGTTCATCTGGACCTCTTCGGATTGCCCTTTGGCTTCGGGTTGGAAACGTGCGCGTGACGACCTAGATCCCCATTCACAATGCAAGCTCCTTCACTGAGCTCCTCGATCATCGACACCATCGGCAACACGCCGTTGGTCGAGCTGCACCGCATGGTTTCCGCCCAAGGCCTCCGCGGCCGCATCCTCGCCAAATGCGAATACCTCAACCCGGGGTTCAGCAAGAAGGACCGCATCGCTCTGGAAATGCTGCGCGAGGCGAAACAACACGGCGATCTGCGACCGGGACAAACGGTCGTGGAACTCACCAGCGGCAACACGGGCACCGGTCTGGCCATCGCCTGCCTGGCCCTGGGCCATCCCTTCGTCGCAGTGATGTCCAAGGGCAACACGCCCGAACGCGCCCGCATGATGCGGGCGCTGGGGGCCGAAGTCATCCTCGTCGACCAAGCCCCAGGATCGCCACCCAACCAGGTCTCCGGCGCGGACCTCGCGCTCGTTGAACAACGCACACGCGTGCTCGTCGCCGAACGCCGGGCTTTCCGCACCGACCAGTTCATGCTTGCGGGCAACATCCTCGCCCACGAACGCCACACCGGACCGGAGATCTGGGAGCAATCCCGGGGAACGGTTTCAGCCTTCGTCGACTTCGCCGGCACCGGTGGCTCCTTTACCGGCGTCATGCGCTTCCTGAAACGCCGGAATCCCGACATCCGCGGCTACCTGATCGAGCCCGCCACTGCCGCGCCCTTGGCCGGTTTGCCGGTCACCAACCCTAGCCACCGGATCCAGGGTGGCGGTTATTCGATCCCCGAGCTGCCACTGCTCGACCGCACCTTGGTCCACCGCTACCTGCAGGTCACTGACGAGCAAGCCGCCAGTGCCGCCCGCCTACTCGCTCGCACGGAAGGGATCTTCGGCGGCTTCAGCGCCGGCGCGAACCTCGCCGGCGCCCTGCAAGTTCTGGCCGAAGACGAACGCAACGGCACCATCGCCATGCTGGTCTGCGACTCCGGACTCAATTACCTGTCGACCGACTTGTACCCGTGAGCCTGACAAACGGAGACCCACCGGCATCTGCCAACATCGGCCACACGCAGCGCTAAGATCGCGAAGGACATCCCGTGGCCACTGACCATGCAGCAGTCGATCACGTGCAAGACCCGGTGAGCGGCAACCCCTATCCATGTTCGCCCAAATGGGAGGCATAAACGCGCGATTCGGCACATTTTCCCCTTGCGTGCCAGCTCGGGAGGCCCTAATCATGCGCCCCCGCACCGCAAGGTGCATGGTTCCAATCGCGGGATGGAGCAGCCAGGTAGCTCGTCAGGCTCATAACCTGAAGGTCGTAGGTTCAAATCCTACTCCCGCAACCAATGAAAGCCGTAGTCGATAGACTGCGGCTTTCGCCGTTTGAGGGAGTAGTGAGGAAAGACCAAGGGAAGCCCATCGAAAACCTGTCAGGTCGCCACTACATCCGCATCTCCCAGGAGATCCTTGACGGTTAGGCATCGCGCTGAATCGTAAGCCCAAACCCAAAATGCGGCTGCTGCCGACCTTGGTGGAATGCCGCTACCGCTTTGGCCGGAAACCGCGCGGAATCACTACGATCCTTGGGTGGAAATGGATACGGAACCTGCTCCGGAAAAATGAGGACAGACAGCTGTGGTCGGCTTGATTGGCATCAAGTAACCCATTTTGAGATACAGTTCTTGGCAATGATTTTCATTTTTTTTGCGAGAAATGTTACGGGGTCCCGATCTAGTATCCATGCGCGCTTGAGAG
>CBFGOB010000057.1:0-11070 GCA_965650215.1 uncultured bacterium
AAACTTTGGTGTAGACCCCAAAAACGACCCATCCCCCAAACTTTGGTGTAGACCCGTGTAGACCCGTAGACCCGTGTAGACCCGGGGAATGGTGGTGGAGCGTAGCGGATTCGAACCGCTGACCCCTTGCATGCCATGCAAGTGCTCTACCAACTGAGCTAACGCCCCTCACGGGTGCGCGGAGGTTTATGCGGGGACCTGTGGAGGGGCAAGAGGTTTTTTCGGAAATTTGCCGGGATCCGGGCTTTGCGCGGTTTGGAGGCATTTCCGGTGATTGGCCGGCGGTGAAATTCACTTTGCCTGTGCCGGGATGAACCTATGCTGCGCGCATGTCGAAATATGCCGGTGAGCAAGTGTTGGTGGTGCCGCGTGCGCTGTTTGAAGAAGTCGGGGCCTTTCAGGGGATCCGCACCGAGGGTCTGGAGGCTGCGGTGGCCAAGCTGCTCGACTCCCGGAGCCATTTCTTCATGGACCGTGCGGTGGCCGAGGAGGATCCCAGCCACAAGCAGTTGATCCCTTACTGTGTTTTCCGTTGTGGCGACCGCATCCTGCATTACACCCGCGGCAAGGCTGGCGGGGAAAGCCGTCTGCATGCGAAGATTTCCGTGGGCGTGGGTGGTCACGTCAATCCGGTGGACATGGGTGGCGGCCAGACAGGGGCCGAGACCTACCATGCGGCGGTGACGCGCGAGATTGAGGAGGAGCTGCATTTGCCCGAGGACCACGAGCACCGGATCATCGCCTTGCTCAACGACGACACGAATCCGGTCGGTCAGGTGCATCTGGGGATTGTCCATCTGGTGGAGCTTCGGTCCGACGACGTGCGTTCCGCCGAGGATGCCCTGTTGGATCTGGGCTTCACGCCGCTGGCCGAGCTCAACGGGCCGCTTTTCGAACGCTTGGAAACCTGGTCGCAGTTCTGCATCCGCCACCTGGCGGACTGCGACGATTGAAGTCGTTTTTCCGCATGTTTCGGCCGCTTCTGGCTCACCAACTGCTCAACGGGCCGCGGCCATCGGGCGATGGCACTTCCGGGCGAGGGTGCCGGATGGTGGATCTCCCGCAGGTTCTGCCGAATTTGACGCATTTCGCCCTTTGAACGCGTGCGGAAGTTTCTTATAAATCAATGATTCATGTCAGCTGATACCAAAACTGAGAAACCGCGGATCCTGATTGTCACGCCGGAGATTACGTATCTGCCGCCAGGCATGGGCAACATGGCGCAGCGCATGTCCGCCAAGGCGGGTGGCATGGCGGACGTATCGGCTTCGCTGGTTTCGGCCTTGTTCGAATTGGGGGCGGACGTGCACGTGGCCCTGCCGAATTACCGCAGGATGTTCCAAGGGGATGTGTTCAACCTCCACGATCGCGAGCTGCGCAAGTACCACGAGGTGTTGCCGGATACCCACATCCATCTCGCGGAGGACCGGATTTTTTATTACCGCGAGCAGGTTTACAGCAACCATGCCGAGGAATCGATGCAGATTGCGATGGTGTTCCAGCGCGAAGTGATCAACCACATCGTTCCGCTGGTCCGGCCGAACCTGATCCACTGCAACGACTGGATGACCGCCCTGATTCCGGCGATGGCGCGGCGGCGGGGGATCAAGAGCCTCTTCACCGTGCACAACATCCACACGCGCCAGGTCTCGCTGGCGAAGGTCGAGGAGTCGGGGATCGATGCGGCGGAATTCTGGATGAACCTGTATTTCTGCGGGATGCCGGTGAATTACTATCATGCCCGTTCGCATGTGCCGATCGATCTGCTGACCTCCGGGATTTTCGCGGCCCATTACATCAACACCGTCAGCCCGCATTTCCTGTGGGAAATCGTCGAGGGCTGGCATTCGGTCGTGCCGGACACGGTGCGGGCGGAATTGCGTCACAAGCATGCGGCCGGCTGTTCGGCGGGCATTCTGAATGCGCCCGACCCCTCGTATGATCCGGCGACCGACGATTCGCTGGTGCGGACCTTTACGGTGGACGATTACCGCGAGGGCAAGACCGCCAACAAGTTGGCCTTGCAGCGGGAGTTGGGTCTCGAGGTTGATGCCGACGCGCCCGTGCTGTTCTGGCCCTCGCGCCTTGACCCGGTCCAGAAGGGGCCGCAACTGCTCACCGAGATCCTGCACCGCCTGGTGTCCGAGCATTGGGAGCGCAAGCTGCAGGTGGCGGTGGTGGCCAACGGCCCGCACGAGTGCTGGATCCGCAAGATCGTTTCCGATTTCGACTTGGGCAAACGGGTGGCGATCGTGGACTTCGACGAGAGGATTTCGCGCCTTGGGTATGCCGGGGCGGATTTCATGATCATGCCGTCGCTGTTCGAGCCCTGCGGCCTGCCGCAGATGACCGCGCCGCTCTACGGCAACCTGCCGATCGTGCATGCGACCGGCGGGCTATACGACACCGTCCAGCCGCTGGATGTCGCGAAGTCGACCGGCAATGGTTTCCGTTTCGACCATTACTCCGCCGACGGGTTCCGCTGGGCGATCGACCGTGCGATCGAGTTTTACGGCCTGCCCCAGGAGGTGAAGGACCGGCAGATCCGGCGGATCATGAAGGAAAGCGCCAAGCAGTTCAGCCATCAGGAAGTCGCCCGCCGCTACATCGAGATTTACGAGCAGATGCTCGAGCGGCCCTTGGTGGAGACCGAGTCCGGGGAATCGCTCAAGCCGGTCGGTTGAGGAGGCTGCCGGGTGGGCGTTTGGCCACCCGTTCAGGATTTGTTGGCCGGGGTGGGGTTGATGTCCACGGCATTTTCGACCGGTGCGTCGGGCCTGATGATTTCGACCGGGGCCTGGTCGGGAGCGTAGGGCAGTCGCGAGGTGGCGAGCCAGGAGCCGGGCCGCAGTCCCTTGCGCACGATCAGTTCGGTGTGATTGCTCCAGATCGGTTCGATCTCGGTGCGCATGATCGCCGGTTGCTCCGGGTTGATCAGGTAGATGCGGTTGAGTCCGCGCATGGCGCTGCGCGGGATGATGAAGACATCCTGGAGCACGACGCCTTCAACGGCGGCCCTGAGCGGTTGGCCGATCCGCAGTTGGGGTTTGTTGCAGCGGATGCCGAAGGGGTCGTCGATGCGGGCGATGGCGAAGAGTTCGCGTGAATTCTCATCGAGGGTGCCCTCGGTGCGGACGATGCGGGCCTGCCATTGGTCGAGGGCCGATGGATCGGCTTTGCCAAGGGCGTTGGTGAGGGTGACCTTGACTTCGGGGTCGCCCTGGCGGGTGGGCAGCTTGACGAAGGGCAGTTGGTCCGGGGCGAGCGGGATGCGGATTTCCGCGTGGTCGGTGGTGAAGACCTCGCCGAGCGGCGTGGTGGCCGCGACGGCTTGGCCGAGTCCGACCTGGCGGGATTTCACCCGGCCGTCGAAGGGCGCGCGGATGCGGGTGCGCTCCAGATTGCGGCGGGCTTGATCGAGCTCGGCTTGGGCGGCGGTGACGACGGCCCTGGCCTCCTTGAGTTGGGGAACGCGAAGGACGAGCGGTGAGGGTGCATCCTGGTAGCCGATGTCTTCCCAATTGAGCTTCGCCTGTTTGGCCTTGGCTTCCTCTTGGGCGAGGCTTGCTTCAGCGCGGGCCAGGCGGGACTCGGCCGAGCTGAGCGCGCTCTGGAGGTCGGAGGGGTCGAGCTCGGCGAGAATCTCGCCTTGCTTGAAGAAGGCGCCGTCCTCGAAGCATGGATGGATCTTGATGATCGTGCCGGCCACCAAAGGGGTCAGGGTGGTGGAGTGGTGGGCGCGTACGATGCCCTGGCTTTCCAGAATCACCTGATAATCGACCGGAGTGAGGACCAGCCGCTCGGTTTTGAGCTTCAGGCGCTCCTGGTGCACCGGTTTGGGGGCTTCCACCGGCTCACTGAGCCAGAACCACGCGCCGATGCCGGCGGCGAGGATCAGGATGGGGATGAGCGTGCGTGCAAGCATGGGCGCGGGGCAATGTGGATGGGAAATCGCCAAAATCCACTACGATCTCGGGTCGGCCGATGTTTCGAAAGAAATCCGAGAAATTCACGGATTTGGGGTTTCGAAGTCCCCGCCGAGGGCAAGGTGGAGGTCGATGCGGTTTTGCAGCCGTTGGTTGTTGAGGCGGATCATGCTGGCCCGGGCGTTGTTGGCGCGCCGCTGGGCCTCGAGGACCGAGAGGATGTTCGGGTTGACCCCCTCCGAGTAGTCGCGCTGGGATTGCCGTTCGGCGAGGTCCGCCTGTCTCAACTCGGCCGCCAGATGCTCTTCCTGGGTCGACAGCGAGCGGTCGGCAGCCAGGGTTGACTCCACTTCGCGCAATGCGATGAGGGTGCTTTGGGCGTAGCGGTGGATTTCCGCCCGGTGGCGTTCGACGGCGGCGCGGGCGTTGGCGGTTACGGCACCCCCTTCGGTGAGCGTTTGGGTGAGGCGGGCGCTCAGGATGTTGACCAGGGTGTCGAGGTCGAGCAGCTCGCTGAGGCTGCCGCTGCTGGAGCCGGAGCTGCCGGTGAGGGCGAGTGATGGCAGCAGCGATTTGCGAGCGGCGTGGGTGAGTTCGGTGCTGGCAAGAAGGCGGGCGCGGGCGGCTGCAAGATCGGGCCGGCGTTCGATGAGTTCGGCAGGGATGCCAGCGGGCACGCGTTTGGAAATGCCGGGGAGTTGCTTGCCGTGGCGGCTTTTGCCGTCGGGGTAGCTGCCCAGCAGGAGTTCGAGCGATCGGGCGGCATCGTCGCGTTCGAGGGTTCTCGATTCGAGGGCCCGCTTCGCGGAGAAGACGTTGTTGCGACCGAATTGGATGTCGAGTGCGCCTTCGCCGGTGCCGATGAAGTTGCGTTCGATGATGCGCAGGTTTTTCTCGAAGGACTCGAGGGTGAATTCGGCCAGGCCGACTTCCTGCTCGGCGGAGATCAGGTCGCACCAGGCCTTGGCGGTGTTGGCGGCAAGGGACAGGCGGGCGGCGCGGAAGTCGTGCAGGGCTGCTTCTTCATTGGCATAGGCGGCCCGCTTGAGGTTGCGGAGGCGTCCCCAGAGGTCGATTTCCCAGCTTGCGGCAAGTCCGAGCGAGTGGCTGCTGCGGGTCGGGCCCTCAGGGGCGTCGGTCAGGGCGGATCCCCCGCTGATCGAGGCTGAGGGCAGCAGGCGTGAGCGGGCGATGACCGAGTTCTCGCGTGCTTCGCGGACGCGGGCCGCGGCGATTTGCAGTTCGTGGTTGTGCCGGATTGCCTGGTCGACGGTGCGTTCGAGTTCCGGGCTTTGGAATTCCTTCAGCCACCCGGTCGAAATTTTCCCCTGATTGCCCTTTGCCGATGCGCTCCACTTGGCCGGGGCGTCGATGGTGATGGCATGGCCGGGGCGTCCGACATTCCACCAGCCACATGACGTGAGTCCGAGGCCGGAGAAGGTGATGGTCAGGAGCAGAAGTCGCATCGGTCGCAGGGATACGTCGGCAGGAGGGGAAATCTTCGCGGCAATCGGCCTTGGCGGCTTTGGGGGGGCTGACGCCGGCAGGTCGGGGGAACGAGCCCGCGGTCCGTGGACGGCAATTGGAACATTCACCCGCCTGTGGCATCCGGGCGGTTCATCGCAGCATCGCGGCTGCCTTGCGCGTCGCTTGGGCGAGGGCCTCGACGTCGTCGAGCGTGTTATAGAGGGCGAACGAGGCGCGAACCGTGCCGGTGATGCCGAAGCGTGCCATCAGCGGTTGGCAGCAATGGTGGCCGGTGCGGACGGCGACGCCCATTTGATCGAGGAGGGTTCCGAGGTCGTAGTGGTGGATGCCCTCGATGTTGAAGGAGAGCGATCCGATGCGGTCGCCGGGGCCGTAGAAGCGGATGCCGGGAATGTCCCCGAGCGCTGCAGCCGCGGCGCGAATGAGTTGGCCCTCGTGGGCATGGATCGATTCCATGCCGATGTTCCTCACGTAGTCAAAGGCGGCGGCCAGCGCGATCGCCCCTTCAATGTTCGGCGTGCCGGCTTCGTATTTGAAGGGGAGTTCGTTGTAGGTGGTTTTTTCGAAGGTGACTTCCTTGATCATTTCGCCACCGCCTTGCCAGGGCGGGAGTGACTCGAAGCGCTCGCGGCGTCCCCACAGGACACCGATGCCGGTGGGGGCATAGATCTTGTGGCCGGAAAAGGCGATGAAATCGGCGCCGGTCGCCTGGACGTCGATCATCTGATGGGCGACCGCTTGGGCGGCGTCGATCACGACGATGGCTCCGGCCTGCCGGGCGGCATCCACCATGGGCCTGACCGGGTTGGGTGTGCCAAAGGCGTTCGACACCCAGGTGAGCGAGAGGATTTTGACGGTGCCCGAGCCGATGAGCTGCTGATAGGTTTCCTGGTCGAGCGTGCCGTCGTTGTGGCAGGGGATGATCTTCAGCCTGGCTCCGCTGCGTTCGCAGAGCATTTGCCAAGGCACGATGTTCGAGTGGTGTTCGAGGGTCGAGATCAGGATTTCGTCGCCGGGGCCGACTTTGCCCGAGAGGCCGAGGATGTTGGCGACCAGATTGATGCCCGCTGTGGTGCCGGGGGTGAAGATCACCTCGTCGGGCGAGCTGGCGTTGAGCGCGCCGGCGATCGATTGGCGGGCGTGTTCGTAGGCTTCCGTGGCGGCGCGGGCGAGATGGTGGGTGCCGCGGTGGATGTTCGAATTGATCCGCTCGTAGTAGTGGCGCGAGGCATCGAGCACCGGAGTCGGTTTTTGGGTGGTGGCCGCGTTGTCGAGGTAGACGAGCGGCCTGCCATTGACCGTTTGCCGGAGGATCGGGAAATCGGAGAGCAGGGAAGCGGGTGGGAACATGGCTGGAGGCCGCAGGGCGGCAGCCAAAGGTGGATGAGGATGGGGGCGCCCGCAATGCCTGAATTTCGCCGGAATCCACATCGATTCTTGCCGGATCGTCCGGCCGCGGCTTGAATCCGTCGCCGCGCATGTATTTGCTCAACAAGATCATCCAGCTTCGGGAAAAGACCCACCCGGACCACGAAAAGCCCTTTCTCGAGCATCTCGAGGACCTGCGCAAGATGGTGTTCCGGATCGTGTTCACGCTGCTGATCTCGATGATCGTCTGCTTCACCTTCCAGAAGCACCTCATGGAGATTCTCCGGGAGCCGGTCGAGCAGGTTTGGAAGCTCCAGGTGGAAGCCAGGCTGCCCCAAACGCCCGAGCAGGCACCGCGCGTCCTGAGTGTCGACCAATGGGAAGCCGCCAAAAAACTCGAGAAGGCGGCACTCGGACTCGGAGAAGTCCAGCGGCAGGCGTTCTACGCCGCCCAGGAGGATCAGGAACTCGTGTTCCATGCCAGATCGGCGGGCCTGCTGCGTGCGGTGCTCGCGTTGCCCGAAGATCAGCGGGATCCGTTCCTCTCGACCCCGGAGGTCGGTGACGAATTGAAGCGGCAGGTCCTCGCCCTGGCCAAGCTCGGCCCGAATCCCGAGGTCGACCAGCGGGGGAACCTGAAGCAGATGTCGGCGCTCAAGCCGACCGAGACCTTCATGCTGTCGATGAAGCTGTCCCTGTTTGCCGGCATCGTGCTGGCTTTTCCGCTGCTGCTGCTCTTCATCCTGCAGTTCGTCCTGCCGGGACTGCACGCGAACGAGAAGCGGGTCCTTTGGCCGTCGATGCTGGTCGGTTTCGGCTTGTTCCTCGGCGGCGTGCTCTTCGCGTATTTCAAGGTGCTGCCGATTGCGTTGAAATTCTTCTATGAATGGGGCGGCGGGCTCCAGGTGTCCAACGAATGGCGGATCGGTGAATACATTTCCTTTGCAACGCAATTCACCCTGCTGTTCGGCGTCGCCTTCGAGCTGCCGGTGGTGGTGATGGTGTTTGTGAAGCTGGGCATGCTGACCTATGAGACGATGTCGCGGACCCGATCCTATGCGATCATCGCGATTCTGGTGGCAGCGGCGGTGCTGACGCCGACGCCTGACATCATGACGCTGGGCATGATGGCGCTGCCGATGATCCTGCTGTATGAAATCTGCATCTGGCTTGCATGGTTGGACCGCCGCAAGCAGCAGCGCGCCGCGGAGCACGAGGCGCGCGAGCGTGCGGCCCTCTACGCGTTGGTGCCGCAGAAGGTGATCAAGTCGGAAGCGCCGCCGGTTGAACAGCCTGTCGTTTCTCCGGAGCCGTACGAGTATGAGTCCCTGCATGACGATGCGGCCGACGATTGGGAAAAGGACTACGAGCAGTTCCACGACGATTTCGACAAGGACCCGATCCTCCCCGGTGACGAATCCGCCTCCGATGATTCCGCGGACGGGCAGGTGAAAAAGCCCGAGGATCCATGAGCAAGCCCGAGACCAATGCCGATGCGCGCTCGCCGATGGCGGGATGTGCGATCCTGATTGTCGCCCTGCTGGTGATGGTGTTCCTGATCGTCTTTTCGACGATGACCCTGTTCCGGCAGTTCAACGAGATCGCGAAATTCACCGCTGAGGCACCGGAGTTGGTCGAGGTCAGCGCCATCGACGGCAACGAGGCGGTGATCAACCGCATGGTTGAGCGGCTTGAGCATTTCCGTCAGCAGCTTGATGGCCGTGAGGAAGTTCGTTTGGAATTGTCGCCGGAAGAGATCAACCTGGCGATTGCCGCCTTTGAGCCGTTCAAGGAGTTGCGCCGGACGTTCCGGGTGGAATCGATCCGTGACGGGGTCATGCGGATCCGGATTTCATTTCCGCTGAATGGCAAGCCGCGGCTGGCGAGGAAGGACGAGGGTGGATTGATTGCTTCCGACAACCGGTATTTGAATGCGGTGTTGCTTGCCGAGCCGCGCTTGTTGAAGAACGAGGTGGTCTTGCAGATTCATGAAATCCAGGTTCCGGGAGCTGAAGTGCCGGATGAATTCACCCAGCAGATGTCGCCGTATCGCCTGATGGAGCGGTATTTGGCCGATCCGGTGCTGGGTCCGGCGATGGCCAAGCTGACCTCGGTGGGTCTTGAGGATGGCCGGATGGTGGTTTCCAGGGTGCCGGGGCAGGTTCCGATGGATGTGATCACCGACGAACAGGTCGATCATGCGAGTTCGCGCTTCATGAAAGTGCTGGGAGCGGTGGCCTGTTTGTTCCTGGTGTTTGCCGGGACGCTGCTTTTCATCGGGTTGCGCAAGAAACAGGCGGATGCTTGAGGATGATTACAGCGATGTCCTGCGCAAGGCGATGCTCGGCCGGGGGCTGGGCGAGGAGGTCTTGGCGGAGCGTGCGGGAATCGGGGTTGGCGATTGGCAGCGTTTTGTGGGTGGTGGGTTTTCCGAAGTGCTGGCCCGCGCTTGTGCTCCGGTGCTCGGCTTGAAGCCCGAAGCGCTCGCAGCGCATCCCGGCTATCATCCGCGGCCGGTCGAGTTGGCGGGACTGCGGCGTTTGGTGCTGCCTTTCGGGGCGTATGAAGTGAATGCCTGGTGGGTGGATGACGGGGTGACGGGGCTTCTGTTCGATCTGGGTCACGAGCCTGGTGATTTGATTCGTGCCTTGCCCGGCAGGCCGGATGTGGTGTTTGTCACGCATGCGCATCGGGATCATGTCGGCGCGCTCCAGTGGGCATTGGGTGAGGGCATCGAGGTGGTTCTTCCTGAGGTTCCGGCCGGGATGCATCGCGCATGCGGAGCCATGGAAGTGCGCAGTGTGGACTTGTCCGGGCATTGCGAGCCGCAGCTCGGGTATTTCATCGAGGGTCTCGGGCGGCCGGTGCTGGTGACGGGCGACGCCTTGTTTGCCGGATCGATCGGGCGCTGTGCGACACCGGCGTTGTTTGACCAAGCGATCGGGAGGCTTCACAGGGTTTTGGATCCGATGCCGGATGACCTGATTCTCCTGCCCGGTCACGGTCCCGCCACGACATTGGGTGAGGAACGGCGGTCGAATCCGTTTCTTTAAGTGGTTCACGCATCAAGAGATGAACCACGGATTACGCTGATGGTGCTGATTGGATTCAGCATTGATCTTCAATGCTGATTTCACACATGGCATTGATCCCATGTTCACAATCACTGTGATCAGTGGTCAATCTTCCAGCTTAGCGCTCGAGGAACTTGCGCGAGACGCGGACGTATTTTTCCGCCCAGGTTTTGATTTTCACCTGTTCGTCGAGCGAGAGGGTTTTGACGACCTTGGCGGGGGATCCGATGACGAGGGATCCGGGGGGAATGATGGTGCCACCGGTGACGAGGGCGCCTGCGCCGATGATCGAGCGTTCGCCGATCTCCGCACCGTCGAGGACGATGGCACCCATGCCGACGAGGACTTCATTTTTCACCGTGCAGGCGTGGAGGATGGCCGAGTGGCCGACGGTGACGAGTTCACCGACGTGGCAGCCGTAGTGGTCGGCGAGGTGGACGACCACGTTGTCCTGGATGTTCGAGCGCGGGCCGATGACGATTTCGTTGATGTCGCCCCGCAGGGTGGCCTGATAGAAGACGCTGCTCTCTTCCGAGAGGGTGACCCTGCCGATCACGTCCGCGCTGGCGGCAACAAAGGCGCTGGGGTGGATCTGGGGCGAAAATTCCGCAAAGTTCTCGATGGCCATGGATGGAGTTTAGGCCTGAGATTTCCGGACGGCAAGTGTGGGAAAGAATCCAATCGGGGTGGCTGCCCTTGGAGCTTGTGACGCGGCGATTCATGGGAGCTTGAAGCCGCCATCCCTCAAAATGGCGCTTACAGAGCGCGACTCCCTTTGTTCTCAAGTTCGAGCGGCAATGTTCCTGCCAGGGCGGTGGTGGCTCAGACCGTGAACCAGCCGCTGGGTTGGTCCGGGTGGGCGCAGGTCAGCTGGACCTGCGGGTGCCCGGCGGCGTCGAGGCGGCTGCGCAGGTGGCGGGTGGCGACGTCAGGTTGGTTGCAGTCGGAGCTGAGGTGGCCGAGCACGACGTGGCGGAGTTCCTGGTGTGCGATCTCCTTGAGGAGTTCGCCGACCTGGTGGTTCGAGAGGTGGCCGTGGCGGGAGCTGATCCGTTGTTTGATTGACCAAGGGCGCTTGGTGTCGGATTCCAGCAGTTCGTCGTCGTAGTTCGCTTCGATGAACAGCCCGTGGAGGCCGCGCATGCTCTCGGTCATTGTCGGTGTGACGTGTCCGGCGTCCGAGAGGAAACCGAGGCGGCGCGATTGGTGGTCGA
>CBFGOB010000058.1:0-10937 GCA_965650215.1 uncultured bacterium
TGCTTCAGAGGCCCTCAAGTGTCAGGTGAATACCATCACTACACAGCAAAGTGATGCCAGCGAAGACCACCTAGCCAGAATTCAAGACCCTCAGCATCAACAGTGAAGCGCAACGTCAAGTTGTCCACATGTCCAGTGCCCGCATTCGCCTGTCATGGTGTCGGTGACCCCGATGGCATGACCCAAACTCAAGGCATGCCTTCACGGAGCATCGCCTGTGTTCACTCCTGTGGCACGTGGGGTTCGAAGGTCATCGAGCGTTCGTGTTCCCGGGCCTTGGCGGCCTTGCGTGCCTGCTTGTAGAAATGTTCCTGGGCGCGGAAGGGTTTTTCGTTCTTGCCCGGCCGGATGCGTGAGGAGCTGCCGTCCTCGAGGATTTCGTAGGCCTGGGTGTTGTCCTTGAAGTAGGCTTCGAGGCAGTGGATGAGCCTCCGCCGCTGGGCGGGATCTTCGATCGGGATCATGAGTTCCACGCGTTTTTCCAGGTTGCGGGTCATCCAGTCGGCGGAGGAGATGAAGACCTTGCTGTCGCCTCCCTGGTGGAAGTAGAAGATCCGCGCGTGTTCGAGGAAGCGGTCGATGATCGAGACGACGCGGATGTGTTTCGAATGGCGGTTGTCGCGAGGTTTGAGGCAGCAGATGCCGCGGACGTTGAGCTGGATGTCGACTCCCGCGCGCGAGGCCTTGTAGAGCGCCTGGATGATGTCGGGGTCCTGGAGCGAGTTGACCTTGGCGATGATTTTGGCGGGAAGTCCCTGCTTCGCGCGTTCGGTTTCTCCGGTGATGAGGTCGATCAGGGTGGGTTTGATCCGTGTCGGTGCCGGAACGAGGCGTTGGAAGCGCAGAAGCTTCGAGCGTCCGGAGACGGCATTGAAGAAGAGCGAGGCGTCGGTGCCGAAGTCCGGACGGCAGGTGAGGTAGGAGATGTCGGTGTAAAGCTTGGCGGTCGCTTCGTTGTAGTTGCCGGTGCCGAAGTGGAGGTAGCGCCGGAGGTGTCCGGATTCCTTGCGCAGGATCATGCAGATCTTGGCGTGGGTTTTGAGGTTCTTGACGCCGTAAACGATCTGGGCGCCGGCGCGCTGGAGCTCGTCGGCGCGTTCGAGGTTGCGCGCCTCGTCGAAGCGGGCCTTGAGTTCGACCAGCACGGTGACGTGTTTGCCGTTCTCGGCGGCCTTGATCAGCGCGTCGATGATGCGGGACTTCTTGGCGGTGCGGTAGAGGACCTGCTTGATGGCGATGACGTTCGGATCGGTGGCGGCTTCCTCGAGAAGCTGGAGGATCGGCTCGAAGGATTCGTAGGGATGGAAGAGCATCAGGTCGCCGGAGCTGATGGTTTCGAACATCGAGATGCCCGGGCTGACGGCGGGTGGGCTTTGGGCGGGCCAGTCCTCCGCGCGGAGCTGTTCGAAGTTGTCGAGCATCGCCAGCTCCATGAGTGAGGAGAGGCCGAGCGGCCCCTGGCTGCGGTAGACCTCCTGGGTGCCGGCGGCGGTGAGTGTCCGGATCATGTCCGAGAGGTCCTTGGGGGCCGAGGTCTGGATTTCGAGCCGTGCGGTATCCGAAAAACGTCGGGCGGTGAGGATTTCCTCCATTTCGTCGGCGAGATCGACCGCGTCGTCCTCCTGCACGGCGATGTCGCTGTTGCGGGTCACGCGGAAGGTCGTGCTGGCGCTGACTTTTTCGCCGGGGAAGAGCTTCGACGCGTGGGCGGCGACGACGTCCTCGATGAGCATCGCGGTGTAGTGGCCGTCGGCGTCGTTCACGGGAACGAGCCTGCCGAGCCGCTCGGGGATGGGAATGAGGGCGTGGCGGGTCGCGTGGGTGTCGGGGTCGCGCAGGCGGCAGGCGACGATGAGTTGGAGTGCCGGGATGTTCGGCACCGGTTCGCCGTCGATGAGCGCCAGCGGGGTGAGCAGCGGGTAGATCTGGTCGTCAAAAATGTCGGCGAGTTGCGCGCTTTGGGGGAGGCTGAGGCTGGCGGGGTCGCGGAGCACGCGGATGCCGTGGCTCGAGAGGGCGGGCAGCAATTCGTCGCGCAGCGTCCGGTGCTGCTCGTCGAGCATCCGTTCGACCCGCTGGCGGATCGAGACGAGGATTTTGGTCGGCGTGAGGCCGGAGGCATCGGTGGTCTTGAGGCCGCTGCGCTTCATGGCGATCAGTCCGCCGACGCGCACCTGGAAGAATTCGTCGAGGTTCGACGCGGTGATGGCGAGGAACTTGACGCGGTCGAGCAGCGGCAGGTCCTGGCGCAGTGCCTCGTTGAGCACCCGTTGGTTGAATTCGAGCCATGAGAGCTCGCGGTTGAGGTAGGGAGCGGGCATGGGACTTGGATCAGGAATGGGGCGGCATGGAGCCGGGATGGTCATCGATGACGACCTGCAGGCCGAAGACCTGTTCGAAGAGGTCGGCTTTGGAAACCATCGCGAGGCGTTCGACCGCGGCATCGTTGAGGCCCGGGAGCTGGAGCCGGAGTTTTCCGGGTTCGCGTTCGATCCTGATTTTGGAAACCCGCTGGACGTGGGTGCGCTCGAGGGCGTCGGCGACGCGCAGGATGGCGGCGAGCTTGCTGACCCGGATGCGGTTCTTGGTGCTCAGGCTGGCGTAGAGCGGGTGTTCGAGCACCGGACTGGCGTGCCGGTGGTAGCGCGCGACGAGGGCGACGATGGTGACATCGAGGCGGTCGAGGCCGAAGATCTCGGAATTGAGGATGAGGTATTCCGAGTGCTTGTGGTGGGCGCGCGGGCTGACGTAGGTGCCGACCTCGTGGAGGATGGCGGCGACTTGCAGCAGGAGGAGGTCGAGTTCGCTGAGTTGGTGGAGGTCGGCCAGTTCGGTGAAGAGGAACTCGCAGAGGTTGCGGACGTGTTCGCCGTGGCTGGGATCCGACTGGTAGCGTTTGGCGAGGATGCGTGAGGAGCGCAGCACGTCGTCGGCGAATTCGGAGCTCAGCTTGCGCGAGACCAGCAGGTCCGCCAGCAGTCCCTGCTCGTAGGCGCTGGCGGGGATGTGGAGGCTGCTGAGGCCGAGCATTTCGGCGATGGCCAGATTGATTTCCAACGCGGGCACCAGCGCTTCGGCCGTCTGGTAGTCGAGTTGGAATTTCTTCACCAGCGCGACGTCGCTCAGTGACGAGGCTTCGGCGGTCAGGGCCTTGAGTTTCCTGACGCTGCAGGACGTGCCGGACTTGATCAGGTTGCCGGCGACCGACTGGGTTTCGCTGCCGATGACGACGAGGGCGCTGATCTTGACATCCGCGTAGTCCTGGCGGATCTGGGTGAGGTTGCTGTAGGCGTGTTCGCGGATCACGCGCAGCAGGGCGGATCCTTCCGCGTGGGTGGCGTCGATGGCTTCGCGGGTGCGGTGGGTGCCGAGGCGGTAGCTGGTGTAGCGGCTGATGCTGCCATTGGTGAAGAGCAGCGCGCGGGTGTTGCCGGGGCCCACATGGACGACCAGCGTGGTGTCCGTGCGCATGGCGGGGATGTCATTGAGCCGGCGGCGGGTCTTGAGGTAGATCAGGCGGGTCATTTCGCCGTCGTCGATGATGCCGATCCTGAGGCCGCAGGCGATGCGGATGCGGTTGGTGAAGCTTTCGTGGTTTTTCGCTTCGGTGAGGATGTTGGTGGCGGCGGCGCGGGTGATGCCGCGGGGGTCGAGGCCGAGCTCGGTGAGGGATTTCTGGAAGCCCCTGACGATCGAGACGATCTGCTCGGTGGTTTCGTTGTGGATGGCGCCTTTGCTGAAGATGTCGCGGGCGAGCGGGGCGGGTTTTTCGAGGAAGTCGACGAGTTCCAGGCGGCCGTCAGCGGCGCGTTCCGCGATCAGCATCGAGACCGAGCTGGCGCCGATGTGGAGGGCGGTCACGAGCGTGGCGGGCTCGGGCGGCTTGCGATCGGCATGGCGGGCGGGCGGCATCTTCCGGCAATTCAAGCGCGGATGAGGGTGGATTCAAATCCAAATCTGTGACTTTTGGGGCACTGTGGAGAGATGTCTTGTCATCGATTGGAGGCTGGTCAATGGATGGCACATGCCTGTCATCGGTGCTTCCCGCAAATACCTCGTCAAACCCGGGATGAAAGTGAGTTTCGCGGACCACGATTCCCGTGACAAGTCGCTGTTCGACGGCGACAACAAGGTCGATTACGAGCCGCAGCTCAGGCTCTTGCAGGACCAGCTGCAGGATCTGCAGAAGAAGCTCTACGCGCAGAACCGCCACCGGATCCTGCTGGTGATGCAGGCGATGGATACGGGCGGCAAGGATGGCTGCATCAAGCACGTCTTTTCACACATCGACCCGCAGGGGATCCATGTGAGGTCGTTCAAGAGGCCGACCGAGCTCGAGTTGTCCCACGATTTCCTGTGGCGGGTGCATGCGCAGGTGCCGAAGCGTGGTGAGATGGTGATTTTCAACCGGAGCCATTACGAGGACATCATTGCGGTGCGGGTGAAGAAGCTGTTCGAGGACCAGGTGTGGAAGCGCAGGCAGGACCATGTCGTCGATTTCGAACGGATGCTCACCGAGGAGGGGACCACGATTGTGAAGGTGTTCCTGCATATCTCCAAGGACGAGCAGAAGAAGCGGCTTCAGGCGCGTTTGGAGAACCCGGCCAAGCATTGGAAATTCCATCCGGACGACCTCGAGGACCGTGCCCGCTGGGATGAATTCATGCGCGCCTATGAGGATGTGATTTCAAAGACCAGCACCCGTGACGCGCCGTGGTACATCGTGCCTGCGGACCGCAAGTGGTATCGCAACCTGGTGGTGGGGAGGATCATGCTCGACACCATGCTGAAGCTGGATCTTGAACTGCCGAAGGTCGATTGGGATCCCAGCAAGATCGTGATCGAGTGAGGGCGCGCCTGCGGCGCGGGGATCGGTTGTTGGTGAAGAGCTTCGGGAGGCTCGTTTGATTCAAACGACCGTTTTCCAGCGCATCGAAGCCACATTTGCGGTCGTTTTGTCAAAATGACCCTGCCATTTCGGATGCATGCGCCCTTGGTGAGGGTGCCTTGCCGTAGAGGCTTGGATGCCTCAGATAACCCTCGACCAGAGCAGTTTGAGGTAGCGGGATTCCGGGTAATTCGAGAGGGTCGGGTGGTCGGGGCCGGCACCGGTGCGGTCGAAGATCTGGAGGCGGCGCTGGAGTTTGTGTGCGGCGGTGGTGACGAGGCGTTCGAAGTGGTCGACGCCGAGCAATCCCGAGCAGGAGCAGCTCACGTAGAGGCCTTCCGGGGCGACGAGTTGCAGGGCAAGCTTGTTGAGGTCGGCGTATTTTCCCTGGCCGGTTTCGTCTTCGCGTTCGTGGATGAATTTCGGCGGGTCGACGATCACCAGGTCCCAGGTGCGGCCGTTTTCGATCATCGTGCGCAGCCAGGTGAAGGCGTCGGCGTGGGTGAACTTGATTTTCGTCTGGTTGATGTTGGCGTTGCGTTTCGCCATGGCGACCGACTTTTCATCGAGGTCGACGGCGGTGACGTCGGCAGCCCCGGCGAGGGCGGCGGAGATGGCGAAGCCACCGGTGTAGCAGCAAAGGTCGAGCACGTTGCGGCCGTTGGCGAGCATGGCGAAGCGCCGGCGGTTCTCGCGTTGGTCGCAGAAGAATCCGGTCTTGTGGCCGGTGCTGAAGTCGATCTCGTAGCGGATCCCGTGTTCGAGGATTTTGACCGTGCGGACCGGGTCGGATGCGACGCCGCCGTGTTTCGGGATGCCTTCGATGCGGGCGAGTTCGGGGTCGACCGAGACGATCGTGCGGCGGGTGCCGAACGATTCATGGAGCAGGGGGAGCCATGCGGGCAGGCGTTGCCAGGCGGCGAGGTTGGTGATCTCGACCGAGAGGATGTCGGCGAACTTGTCGGCGACCATGCCGGGCAGGAAGTCCGCATCGCCGTGGATCGCGCGGTAGCTGTCGGTGTGGGTGTCGAGTTGGTGGATTTCGCGGCGGAGCCGTGCTGCGCGGAGGATGGCGGATTCGAAGAACGACTCGTCGATTTCCCCGGTCGAGTGGCTAACGATGCGCAGCGGCATGCGCGACTTCGGATTCCAGAGGCCCCAACCGAAGCGGTCGCCCTCCTTGCCGATCACTTCGACCAGGTCGCCCGGGCGGGCATCGCTGGAGACCTGACCGATCATTTTCGGCCAGATCGACGGGTGGTAGCTGATGGTTTTGATGTGGACGCTCGGCACGCAGGCAATACGGGCCAGTGGTGGGGAAATGTCGATGCAGAAAGCGGCGCGGGTGAGGAGACATGGGTTGCCAAGCGGGTGGCTTTGGGGAAGGGTGGCGCCTCATGAAGATGCATCGGATTTTGGCGGAAGCGGCGGCAGGGATCGTGAAATCCGTGTTCAAGGAGCACCGGGTGCTGGATCAGTCGCTCGCCGAGGCGTTTGAGGGCAACAAGCGATGGGGCAAGCGCGACCGGAGTTTCATTGCCGAGACGGCCTTCGAGGTGGTGCGCTGGCGGCGGGCCCTGGGGTTTCTGGCGGACAGCGAGGAGACGAATGCGATGTGCGCCGCGCAGTGGGTGAGGATGGGCTTTGAGATTCCCGGGTGGTGGTCGTACCGGGGCCTGCAAGCGTCGGAAATGGCCGCGCGTGAGGCGGAGCTGCCGCAGCAGCCGCGCGCGGTGCGGGAATCGATTCCGGACTGGTTGGATGAATTGGGAGTGGCGGAGCTCGGCGCTGCATGGGATGCGGAGATCGCCGCTCTCAACCGTCGCGCCGCGGTTTACCTGCGGGTCAATGCGCTCAAGGGCACGCGGGAGCAGGCGCTCGAATGGCTGCGGGGTGAGGGTCTTGAAGTCGGGGTATTGGAGGGGCTGCCGGACGCGCTGGTGATGGGTCCCGGCGCGACCCTGCCGAAGCCGCTGCGGGCGGATGGCCGGGTGGAGATCCAGGATGCGGGATCGCAGATGATCGCGCCCCTGTTGCAGGCCGAGGCGGGCGAGCGGGTGATCGACGCCTGCTCCGGTGCCGGCGGCAAGGCGCTGCATCTGGCGGCGCTGATGCGCAACGAAGGCCGGGTCTATGCGATGGATGTCGACGAGCGGAAATTGCGCGAGCTCGAGCGCCGCGCACGGCGCGCCGGGGCCAGCTGCGTCAAGCCACGCCTGATCGGTGAGAGCACCACGACAGATTTTGCGGGCATTGCGGATCGCTTGCTGATCGATGCGCCGTGTTCCGGATTGGGCACGCTGAAGCGCCAGCCCGACCTCAAGTGGCGCTTGAAGCCCGCCCAGCTCGAGCGGGTGAGGTCGATCCAGAAGGACTTGCTGGGCTCCTACGTGCGGATGCTCAAGCCCGGAGGCAGGCTGGTGTATGCGACCTGTTCGATCCTGCCATCGGAGAACCGTGGGGCGGTGGATTTCCTGTTAGCTTCCGATCCCGGATTCCAACTGGCCGAGGAGTGCACGGTTTCCCCCGCGGCATCCGGCTTCGACGGGTTTTACGCCGCAGCGCTGGTCAAGGGAGAGTGATTCGAAAGCATCCTGACACAGCCGCCTGTGAACATGCCTCCTCGGCGGGGGCGCGCGGCCTGGGATCGGCGATCAGTGCGACATCGGGTTTTCGCCGGAGGCTTCGCCAAGGGCTTCGAGGTGCTTGGGAAGGAATTTTTTGAAGCGGGTCTTGTCGATTGCCTTCATGTAGGCTTCCTCCGGCGAAATGATGCCTTCGCGGAGTTTCGACCAGATCGATTCGTCCATGAACTGCATGCCCTCGTTTTTGCCGCCGGTGATCACATCGTAGAGTTTCTGGGTGGCGCCTTCGCGGATGATCGCCGAGACCGCCGGGGTGGCGAACATGATTTCATGCACGGCGACGCGGCCGGGTTTGTCGCAGCGCTTGCAAAGCAGCTGGGCGACGACGCCGCGCAGCGATGCGGCGAGCATCGTGCGCACCTGCGATTGCTGGCTGGCGGGGAACACGTCGATGATCCGGTCCACCGTCTTGCGTGCGTTGTTGGTGTGCAGGGTGCCGAAGACCAGCAGGCCGGTTTCGGCGGCGGTGAGGGCGAGCGAAATCGTTTCCAGGTCCCGCATCTCGCCGACCAGCACGATGTCCGCATCCTCGCGCAGGGCGGCACGCAGTCCGTCGGCGAATGACGGCGTCTGGATCGGGACCTCGCGCTGGGTGATGATCGACTGCTTGTTGCGGTGGACGAATTCGATCGGTTCCTCGACCGTGATGATGTGGCGGTTGAAGTTGGTGTTGATGAAGTCGAGGAGGGCGGCAAGTGTGGTTGACTTGCCCGAGCCGGTGGGTCCGGTCACCAGCACGAGGCCGGAGCGCATGGTGGCGAATTCCTTGACCACTTCGGGCACTCCGAGCGCCTCCATCGGGGCGATCTCGGTCGGGATGAGACGGAAGACCGCCGCGAGGCCGTTTTGCTGCTTGAGGTAGTTGCAGCGGAAGCGCGAGTTCTCGTCCATTTCGTAGGCGAAGTCGAGGTCGCCGCGTTCCAGGTAGAGTTCGAAGGCTTTCGGGTCGCAGATTTCCTGAAGCAGGTTCGCGAAGGACTCGCCTTCGAGGACCTCGGTGCCGGGGATCGGGGTGACGGTGCCGTGGGCGCGGATTTTCGGTGGCTGACCTTCCGACAGGTGGAGGTCGGAGCCCTTGTGCTCGATGAGATAGCGGAACAGTGTGTCGATCAGTGCCATGGCGGATGGAAAGGTGGCTTCGCGTGGAGAGGGAAGTGGGGCTCAGGACTGGAAGAACTGCCGCATCTGGCCCTTGTCGTTGGCGCGGAACAGGCATTCCTCGGGGGTGATGATCCCCTTGACGTAGAGGTTGCGGAGGGATTCATCCATCGTGATCATGCCGACGTTCTTGCCGGTCTGCATGATGCCCGGGAGCATGTAGGTCTTGCCTTCGCGGATGCAGTTGGCGACCGCGGGCGTGTTGACCAGGAGTTCGAGCGCGAGCACGCGGCCGTCGCCGTTGGCATTCGGCACGAGTTGTTGGGAAATGATGCCGCGCAGCGATTCCGAGAGCATGATGCGGATCTGGTCGCGCTGGTCGATCGGGAAGACGTCGAGCACCCGGTCAAGCGTCCGCGGTGCGTTGCCGGTATGCAGGGTTCCCAGGACCAAGTGACCGGTTTCGGCGGCGGTCAGTGCCAGCTGGATTGTTTCCAGGTCGCGCATTTCACCGACCATGATCACGTCGGGGTCTTCCCGCAGCGCGCCGCGCAGCGCCTTGCTGAAGGACTCGGTGTGGGTGTGGACTTCGCGTTGGTTGACGTGGCAGCCTTTCGATTCGAACACGTATTCGATCGGGTCCTCGAGGGTCAGGATGTGGTCTTCGCGGTCGCGGTTGATGAAATCGATGAGGGCGGCAAGCGTTGTGGATTTGCCGGAGCCGACCGAGCCGGTGACCAGGACGATGCCGTTCTGATAGCGGGTCAGCGGGATCAGGTGGTCGATCGGCAGTCCGATCTCTTCCAGCGAGCGGACCTGGGTGTTGATGATCCGGAAGACCATGTCGTAGCCGAGGCGTTGCTTGACGACGGATGCCCGCGAGCGGCCGCTTGCCGACGAGTAGGCAAAGTCGATGTCGCCCTTTTCCTGAAGGCGGGACCATTCCTTGTCCGTGAGGAACGAGCGTGCGAGCCGTTCGGTTTCCTCGGGCGTCAGCGGCCGGTGATCGTCCCAGATCGGGAGCAGCTTGCCAAAACGCCTCCATGCCGGAGGAAAGGCCGTGGCCAGGTGGATATCGGAGCAGCCGTACTCGCGGCCGATTTGGAGGTATTGGTCGACGTGATCAAGGACCTGGTGCTCTGACATGTGAAGGGAGTGGCTCGTTTTTGATTTTGAACGGGGATGGGGGCGGGGCAGCGCTGCGGGCGAGCAGGTCGCTTGACCATTCGCCAAGCTTCTTGGTGAGCCAGACCTTTGCCAGCGGGCGGGCTGCGGTCAAGGTGAGAGCCATCAGTGCGCCGGAAATGCCCTTGGATTTGGGGGCTTTGGCGCGGCTTCTGCGGCGGAACAGCAGGCTGGTTGCGAGGCCCGCCAGAACGGAGCCGACCAGCCATGTGGCGGGTTGTTGTTTGAGCGAATCGCGAACCCGCAACGGGAAGTCCAGCTTCTGCCGGAGGCCGGAGAATTCCATGCCGAGGCCCGAGCGCGAGGCCTGGCTGAGCTGGATCAGTTCCTGGATTCTGGCGTCTTCTGTAAGCTTTCGATCCATTCGCGATCTTTTTGGAATTCCGAGCGGGTGACGGGGAAGGCTTCCGCTTGCGGGGCCTTGGCGGATTTGAACAGCACGAGGGTCGCCAGCAGGTGGAGTCCGGCAGCCAGCAGTGCGAGGAAATGCCATGGGCAGCCGAGGGTCTCGGCCAGTGCGGCGATGCCACCTGCAAGCAGGAGTGCCCAGGTGAAGAAGGCACAGAGGATCCCGGCAACGAGCGCGGTCAGTGCGCGTGAACGGTCCTTCAGCGCCTGCCGCAATTCGATTTGGATGAGTTCGATGCGGGAAGCGACGAGGGTGAGGATCGAGGCCCTCCAGCCGGCGGGTGCCGGCACCTGGGCGGACTGCTTGTCGACGGGATCGGTGTTCATGGGCCTGGGATCGGGCTGCCGGGGTTGTAGCGCGTTTGAGGCGCGACTTTTTCCTCAGCGGCGCATGATGAGCCCGGCGAGGAAGCCGATGCCGAGGGCACCGAGGACGCAGCGGGTCGGATGTTCGCGGATGTAGTCCTCGGCGGTTGCGTGGACTTCCTTGGCCCTGACCCGTGTTTGGTCCCATTGTTCCGTCGCGGTTTCCCGGAGTTGGGTTGCCTGCATGCTTGCCGCGGTTTTGAGTGCGGTGGCCTTTTCGCCGGCGATCTGACGGAATTGGGCGGCCTTGGCTTCGGCGGTGTGAATGATCTCCTTGGCCCTGTCGGTTGCGGCGGCGCGCAAATCGTGTGCCGCTTGGGCGACGGAAGGGGTGCTGGTGAAACCCG
>CBFGOB010000059.1:0-10862 GCA_965650215.1 uncultured bacterium
GCTCCAGGCCCACACCGGCCTGGAGCACGTCGTAGGGCGCGACGTGCTTGTGCTTGAGGTGGGTGAGCGGGCGGTAGTCCTCGTAAAGCTCGCGGTCGACATTGATGTCATGGAAATGCGCGTAGTCCCAGACCGGCACTTCCCGGCCCTCGGCATCGGTCATGCGGAAGATGAAGTTGCCGTCCTTGTCCTTCATCCCCGGGTGGCCGAGCTCCATCAGGCGGTGGGCGATCGCAATCGTCATCCACAGGTCCTCGCGCGCCTCGCCGGGCGGCTGGACCATCTTGAACCACTGCTGGGTGCGGCGTTCGGAATTGCCGAACACACCGTTCTTCTCGACCCACAGCGCCGCGGGCAGCACCAGGTCGGCGAGCTCGGTGGTGGCGGTCGGATAGACTTCGGACACGATCAGAAACTTGTCCTCGAGGCCCTGCTTGCCGCGGAACAGCTTCGGCAGGTTCGGCAGCGACTGGCCGGGGTTGGTGACCTGCACGAACATCGTGCGGATGTCGCCACCTTTCGCGGTGGGCGTGCAGAATTTCTCCCAAAGCAGCACCGTGTGGTAGCCCGGGACCGGGTTGATCCGCCCCTCGGGCAGCTTCCAGTGCTCCTCGCATTGCTTGCGGTGCTCCGGCTTGGCGACCAGCCGGCCGCCGGGCAGGGCATGGCAGAGCGTCCCAACCTCGCGGGCCGTGCCGCAGGCCGAGGGCTGGCCGGTCAGCGAGGTCGGCGCGTTGCCCGGCGTGCCGAATTTCCCGCTCAGCAGGTGGATGCCGTGGACCAGGCGGTTGATCGCCGTGCCGCGCGTGTGCTGGTTCATGCCCATGCACCAGGTCGAGGTGATCCTGAGCTTGGGATCGGCGAACAGGTCGCCCAACAATTTGAGCTGTGCGACCGGAAGCTTGGAGATCGCGCTGACCTTTTCCGGCGTGTAGTCCGCGACACGCTTCCTGTATTCCTCGAAATCGATCGCCACACCTAACAGGTCTGGCGTGGCGGCATCGGCGCGGAACGCGCAATGTTTCGCCACAAAGTCCTTGTCCCAGGCCCCGCGCTCGATGAGCTGCTGGGCGATGCAGTTCGCGATCGCAAGGTCGCTCTGCGGGCGGAACTCCATGAAATGGTCGGCAAACTCGCTGCTGCGCGTGCGCCGCGTGCCGAGATCGACCAGCATCACCTTTTCGCCGCGCGAGCGGCGGTCCATCACGCGCGAGAACAGCACCGGATGCATCTCGGCCATGTTGTTGCCCCAGAGGATGAGGACATCGCAGGCATCGAAGTCGTCATAACAGCCCGCGGGCTCGTCGACGCCGTAGGTGCTGAGGTATCCGGTGACCGCCGAAGCCATGCACAGGCGCGCGTTGGGATCGAGATGGTTGTTGGACAGGCCACCCTTCATCAGCTTCTGCGCCGCGTAGCCTTCGGGGATCGTTTGCTGACCCGAGCCGTAAAAGCCGAACTGCCCGGGGGCTTCCATGATCTTGCGCGCGGCAAGGTCGATCGCCTCGTCCCAGGAAATCCGCTCCAACCTGCCCTTGCGGCGCAGCATCGGGTGGGTCAGCCGGTCCTTGCCATAGAGAATCGCGCCGACGTGATAGCCTTTGACGCAGAGCAGGCCCTTGTTCACTTCCGCCTGCGGGTGGCCGGCGATCGCAACCACTTTCCCGTCCTGGACACCGACCTTCACATGGCAACCGGTGCCGCAAAAGCGGCAGGGTGCATTGTTCCACTGCAGTGGCCCGGCCACCGGTGGCGCTTCCGCCGCACCCGCCTTGCGGCTCACCGCCGCGGTCGCCGCCGCCAAGGCCGCGGTCTTGAGGAAATCACGTCGTTCCAGCTTTTCCATGGTCGTTCAGGAGTTCGTTTCATTGAAACCGACCAGAATCACATCCACCTGATCCACCCCAGGCAGGGACTCCAGCCACCCGTGCAGCTCGCGCGCCTCGCGGTCATCCCGCGCCTCGGTCACCAAGGGCAACCAACGGTCCTGACGCTCGCCACAGGCAATGTGCCTGCGCTGGCGCATCGCCGTCTGCGCGGCTTCCGCCGCGGCCGGGTCCTCCGACAAAGTCACCATCAGTCCGTTGATTGGCATCGATTCGCTTGGGTTCGTCCATGGAATGACCCCTTTGGCCGCGCTATTCAAGAAAAAAGGAATTCTTTTTCTTGAATAGGGGGGCTTGTTGTTCTAATTCCTGGATCCGCAGCTCGCCGCGACTGCCTTCGAGCCCCTCATGAATCCGCGCCATGACTCCATTCCGCTCCACTGGTAAGATCGTTTTCGGCTGCACGGTGGCGGGGATCGGCCTCGCCTTTGTGGGGGCGATGGGCTGGATCTGGTTCGGCAGCGAGGATCGTACCGCCGCCCCGCGCGAATGGGTCCTGCCCGCCCGCAGCGAGACCGCCTGCTACCCCGTGGTGATCCGCCAGCCGGATGGCGAGTTGCTGGTCGACAGCGGCAAGGTGGACCACAAGGGCCAGCCGATTCTGGTTTCCTGTGCGACCTGCCACGACACGCGTCCGCCGAACGTGGCGACCAACCAGGCCTCCCAGCTCGACGAATTCCATCAGGGCCTGCGCTACCAGCATGGCAACCTGAGCTGCCTGAGCTGCCACCATGCCGAGGATTACAACCTGCTGCGCAAGTCGGACGGCACGTCGCTGCCGGCCAGCGACAGCATCCAGCTCTGTGCCCAATGCCACGGCCCGCAGTTCCGCGACTACCGCAACGGCAGCCACGGCGGGATGACCGGCCACTGGGACCTCACCCGCGGCGGGCGCAGCCGCAACACCTGCGTCGATTGTCACGACCCGCATCACCCGTCCTATCCCCAGGTCACGCCGGTGTTCCCACCGAAGCCCGTCCGGGGCGAAACGCTCAAGCCCCATGAATAAGACCCCATGCAGTCCCAGCTGCGGCTGTCACGACCATGACTTGGACCGTCCGCTGCTTTCGCGCCGCAACCTGCTCAAGGGCGGAGCCGCCACGCTCGGCGCCGCCGCCTTCGCCAAGGCGCTGTCGCCCATCGCCCACTGGTCGCGCGAGCAGACGAGCGTCGAGGATTTCCTGCAAACCCACTACCGCGAGCTCACCCAGCTCGATCTGGAAATCGTCCTCCGCCGGCTCGAGGCCGACGCCGAAAAAAACTACGGCGCGAAAGTCCACATCGGCGACCACCGCCCGCAGCAGGGGGTGAAATTCGGCTACGCCCTCAACCTCAGCATCTGCATCGGCTGCCGCCGCTGCGCCGAGGCATGCCACCACGAAAACAACCACGACCGCGCCAGCGGGAATTCCTACATCCGGGTCCTGGAAATGACCAAGGGCTCGATGGACATGGAGCAGGGCAACGTCCATTACAGCCACCCGGTGCCGCATCCGGACAAGTTCTACATGCCGGTCCAGTGCCAGCAATGCGACAACCCGCCCTGCGTCGACGTCTGCCCGGTCGAAGCGACCTGGAAGGAGGAGGACGGGATCGTCGTCGTCGATTACAACTGGTGCATCGGCTGCCGCTACTGCGAAGCCGCCTGCCCGTACCACGCGCGCCGCTTCAACTGGAAAAAACCGGTGGTGCCGAAGGAGGAGATCAATCCGAACCAATCCTACCTCAGCAACCGGATCCGCCCGCAGGGCGTGATGGAAAAATGCACGTTCTGCCTGCACCGCACCCGCGAGGGCCGGATGCCCGCCTGCCTCGAAGCCTGCCCGACCGGCGCCCGCGTCTTCGGCAACCTGCTCGATCCCGACTCCGAAATCCGCAAGGTGCTGGCGATGAAGCGGGTCTTCGTCCTCAAGGAGGAACTCGGGACGAAGCCGAGCTTCTTTTACTTCTTCGACGAGTGATCCGATGAACGCGAACCCATCCCCATCCGAAACGCGCCACGACGTGCGCTTCCACGCGATCAGCTATCTCAAATTCCTGCGCCTCGCCGCACGCATGGCCACCGAGGGCAGTCCGCTGTTCTATGCGTGGATGTTCGTGCTGACCTGCATCACGCTGGTCGGCGCGCACGCGTGGGCGGTGCAGGTGCAGGAGGGCATGGCGGTGACGGCCATGAGCGACCATGTCTCGTGGGGACTCTACATCGCGAACTTCACCTTCCTCGTCGGCCTCGCCGCCGGGGGGGTGATGAT
Organism: uncultured bacterium; assembly: GCA_965650215.1. Lineage (GTDB taxonomy): Bacteria > Verrucomicrobiota > Verrucomicrobiia > Verrucomicrobiales > Akkermansiaceae > Luteolibacter. The sequence continues at coordinate 4,139 of CBFGOB010000059.1, forward strand.
GGTGATCCCCGCCTACATCTATCACGACCGCGACATGCACGACACCGTGATCATCGGCGAGCTGCTGGCGATCGCCGCGATCGTGATGTGCCTGATGTTCGTTGTCGCCGACCTCGGGCGCCCGGACCGCTTCTGGCACATGCTGCCGTTTCTCGGGAAATTCAACTGGCCGGTGTCGATGCTCACCTGGGACGTGATCGTGCTCAACGGCTACCTCCTGCTCAACCTGCACATCTGCGGCTACCTGCTCTACAAGCGCTTCATCGGCGAGGTGCCGGACAAGCGCTGGTATGTGCCGTTCGTGTTCCTGAGCATCGCCTGGGCGATCTCGATCCATACCGTCACCGCCTTCCTCTACTGCGGGCTCGGCGGCCGGCCGTTCTGGAACACCGCGCTGTTGGCCCCGCGCTTCCTCGCCTCGGCCTTTGTCGCCGGGCCGGCCTTCATCATCCTCGTGCTGCAACTCATCCGCCGCATGACGCGTATGCGCATCGGCGAAGGATCGATCCGCACCCTGGTCGGCATCATCCGCATCACGGTCATGATCAACCTGCTGATGCTGGTGTCGGAAGTCTTCACCTCGTTCTACACCGGCGGCGCCCACGCGGTGTCGGCGCAATACCTGTTCTTCGGCCACCACGGGAACCACGCGCTGGTGCCGTGGATGTGGACCTCGGTGGCCTTCAACGTGATCGCCGCGATCTTCCTCCTGCGGCCGAAGGTCCACACCCACCTCTGGACCCTCGATGCCGCCTGCGTGCTGGTGTTCATCGCGGTCTGGATCGAGAAGGGCATGGGCCTCATCATCCCGGGCTTCATCCCCTCGACACTGCACGAGTGGGTCGAATACCTGCCGAGCGCCACCGAGTGGAAAATCACCGCCGGCATCTGGGCGGCCGGATTTTTGGTCTATACCCTGCTGCTGAAAGTCGCGATCCCGGTGTTCACCGGCAAACCCAACCCCAAAGCCCCATGTTCGGATACGGCAAAATGAGCAGCAGCGCGATCGCCGCGATGAGCGCGCTGGCCGAGGTGTACCCGCAAGGCACGACCCTCAGCTCGCTGCAGATCGCCGAAAACCGCAACCTGCCGCACCCGATGGTCGCCAAGGTGCTGACGATCCTCTCGCAACACGCGCTGATCCACGGCACCCGCGGGCCGGGTGGCGGCTACCGCCTGGCCAAGGAACCGTCGAGCATCAGCCTGCTCGATGTCGTGATGCTCTTCGAAGGCCACCACAACCCCAGCACCTGCCCCTTCGGTCCCGGCTGGTGCGGCCACGGCGAACCCTGCCCGATGCACGACGAGCTGCTGGCGCTCAACGCCTCGGCCGCCGACCGGCTGCGCATGATGCACTTCGGCAATTTCATCGACCACCCGAAACCCTGCGAAACCCCGATCTAACCAAACCCACCCATGAACTCCAAAGTCGTCGTCTTGTTTTTCGCCGCCATCGGCATCGTCCATGGCGGACCCGCCACGGAATCCGTGACCCCAGCGCCCGCCGACGAAGCCTGGCTCACGCCGAGCATCGATATCCGAAGCCGTTACGAATTCGGCGATGTCGATTTGCTCGACCCCTCGCACGCCTTCACCTTCCGCGAACGCCTCGGCGTCAAAACCCGCGCATGGAACGGCTTCAGCGCCTTCATCGAAGGCGAATTCTCACAGGCGGTGATCGATGATTTCAACGGCGGCACGCCGCTCGCCGACCCCGCGGTCGCGGGCAATTCGATCATCCAGGACCCGGAAACGAACGAACTGAACCAGGCGTACCTGCAATACGATGGATTCGACACCATCACCCGGGTCGGCCGCCAGAAAATCATCCATGACAACGCCGCGTTCATCGGCAACGTCGGATGGAGACAAAACGAGCAAACCTATGACGCCTTGTCGTTTTCCAACCAATCCATCGACAAGCTCATGCTGGATTACGCCTACCTCAACCAGGTCAACCGGATCTTCGGCTCGGATGCCGATTCACCGCTGGCCCCGGGATTTGCGAGCGTACAGGACCTCCGCACCAGCACCCACCTGTTCCGTGGCAGCTACACCGGCATCGAGGGCTTGACCCTGGGCGGCTACGCCTACCTGATGAATTTCGAGGATTTCGGCGCCTGGGACAACAACAGTTTCGGCCTCAGCGCAAAGAAGGACGTGCTCGGTGTGCTGCTCCATGGAGAAGTCGCGTGGCAGGACAAGGCCGGCCTCGCGGGCAGCGAGGAGGCGCTTTACGCCCACACCACCGCCACCAAGACTTTCGGCAGCCACACCTTCACCCTCGGCGTGGAACACCTCGATGCCGGGTTCAAGACTCCGCTGGCCACAGTCCATGCCTTCAATGGCTTCGCCGATGCGACCGACGCGGCACGGCTTTCCGGTTCGCACAACGGCCTCACCGACACCTACCTCACGCACTCGATGCCGGTTTTCTGGGGCATGAAGTGGGCGAACACGCTGCACGCCATGGGTGACAACGAGATCTCCACCGGCTACGGCTGGGAGATCGACTCGGTGCTGAGCAAGAAGTTCAGCAGCCAGCTGACCGGCATCGCCAAGCTCGCCCACTTCGAAACCGAAGGGGAGGGCTACGTCGGCGCAGCCGGCCTGCCCACGACGACCCGCTTCAGCATGGAACTCAACTACAGCTTCTGATTCCTTCCCGCCCGTGACCGCCGCCCTCATCGACCGACTGAAGCGTCCCTTCCGCGACCTGCGGATCTCGGTGACCGACCGCTGCAACTTCCGTTGCCGTTACTGCATGCCGGCGGAGAATTTCGGGCCGGACCACGCGTTTTTGCCGCGCGAGGAAATCCTCAGCTTCGAGGAAATCGTGCGCGTGTCGCAGATCGTTGCCGGCCTCGGCGTGCGCAAGCTGCGCCTCACCGGCGGCGAACCGCTGCTGCGCCGCAACCTCGAGGACCTGGTGGCGATGCTCGCCGCAGTCGAGGGTATCGACGACCTCGCGCTCACCACCAACGGCGTGCTGCTCGCCCACCATGCGGAAGCACTGGCGCTGGCCGGACTCACGCGGGTCACCGTCAGCCTTGACGCTCTGGATCCCGAAATCTTCGCGCGCATGAACGGCGTCGGCGCCAAGGTCGAGCGCGTGCTCGCCGGGATCTCGGCCGCCCGGGCCTTCGGCCTGCCGGTGAAGGTCAATTCGGTGATCCAACGCGGCGTGAACGAATCGGAGATCCTGCCGCTCGCGCGCTGGGCGCGGACCCAGGGCGTCGACCTGCGCTACATCGAATTCATGGATGTCGGCGAAACCAACCGCTGGGACGAACGCCAGGTGGTCAGCGCGGATGAAATCCTCCGCTGCCTGAAGGCGGAACACGAGCTGGTTCCCGTCGCCGCATCCCATCCGGGCGAAACCGCGATGCGCTGGCGCCATGCCAGCGAACGCTCGGAAATCGGCATCATCGCCTCGGTCAGCAAGCCGTTCTGCAGCGACTGCAGCCGCCTGCGCCTGTCGGCCGACGGCCATGCCTTCACCTGTCTGTTTGCCTCCCACGGTCACGACCTGCGGCCGATGCTGCGCGGCGGCGGCGACAACGAGCTGCTAGCCGCCGCGCTGCGCGGGATCTGGTCGATCCGCGACGACCGCTACTCCGAGCTCCGCGGCCAGACCCACATCCGCAAGGCGGAAATGAGCTACCTTGGCGGCTGATCCCGTGCTTTGTTCCTGACATGCCCCTGCCCGACCTGCTGCTGTGCATCGCCATCCTCGTGGTGGCCTTCCTGTATGCGAGCGTCGGGCACGCCGGCGCCTCCGGATACATCGCTGCCATGAGCCTGGCCGGCGTGGCGCTGGCGGATGTCCGCCCGGCGGCGCTGATGATGAACCTCGGCGTGGCCGGCTTCGGCGTCTGGCATTTCGCCCGCGGCGGGCATTTCCGCACACGGCTCGTCTGGCCGTTTTTGCCCTTGGCGCTGCCGCTCGCGTGGTGGGGCGCGCGGCTCGACCTGCCGACCTCGCTGATCTCGATCGTGTTGGGTCTGGTGCTCCTGTTCTCGGCGCTGCGCTTCTGGCTGCCGATGCCGGTAAGCGACCGCGAGCCGGCGCCGCCAGCGTGGCCCGTCGCTCTGGCCTGCGGCGGACTCTTGGGATTCCTCGCCGGGCTCACCGGAACCGGCGGCGGGATTTTCCTCACGCCCCTCTTGCTGATCGCCGGTTGGGCGCAACCGAAGACCGCAGCCGCCGCATCGATCGTGTTCATCGCCTGCAACTCGCTGTTCGGCCTGATCGGCTTTGCCGGCAAGGACAGCGCAATGCCCTGGCATCTGGCCGGGCTGATGCCCTTCGCGCTGATCGGCGGCTTCGCGGGTTCGCGCCTCGGCAGCTTCCGCTTTTCCCAACCCACGATCCGCCGCCTGCTCGCCATCGTGCTGCTGGTGGCCTCCCTCAAACTGCTGCACCAAGGCATCCTGGCATGAACCGAGATCCTCATTGCACCTGCGACACGGGCACCGATGATTCCCCGGTGACACCGCAGATCCACCACCTGTTCACCTCGCCGGGCCACAACTACTTCGGCCACCACGAACAACCCGCAGGCGAACATCCGGTCGTCGAGCACCCGTCGATCGAACTCGTCGAAGGCCGCGGCATCCCGGGCGACCGCTTCTTCGACTACAAGGACGACTACAAGGGCCAGATCACCTTCATCGATTGGACGGTGGTCGAAGCAATCCGCGGCTTTGCCGAAAACCCCGGGCTTCCCGCCGCGGCATTCCGGCGCAACGTGGTGATTTCCGGCCTCGACCTCAACACGCTCATCGGCCGCCGCTTCACACTCAATGGCCTGCGCTTCGAAGGCGTCGAGGAATGCAGGCCCTGCTACTGGATGGACCAGGCCTGCGGCAAATCCGGAACGGAGGAGCTGATGAAAGGCCGGGGCGGCCTGCGCTGCCGGATCCTCAACTCGGGCACGCTGCACGTCGGTGCCGTGGAATGCGAGGTGGACGCCCCATGAATCCGCTCGTCTCACCCGCCGATGCGGAGGCCTTGATCCGCGCCGCCCTGCCATCACCCGGCGACGAATCCGTCGAGCTCCGCGACGCGATCGGCCGCTGCCTCGCTGCGCCAATCGTCGCCGACCGCGACCTGCCACCCTATGCGCGGGCGATGATGGATGGGATTGCGTTTTCATCTGCGAGCACGCCACCCTTCGCCATCCACGGCCTGCACGCGGCAGGGGATCCGCCGCCCGCACCGCTGCCCGCGGGCCATGCCTGGGAAATCATGACCGGTGCCTGTCTGCCGGATGATTGCGACACGGTCGTGCCCTACGAGCATCTCAGCGCGGACTTGCGAACCATCCACGAATTCTATCAGGTCGGTCAGCACATCCACGCCGCCGGCAGCGATGCCAGGGCTGGCGAGGTGCTGGTGCCGGCCGGCGCGCGCATCGGCCCCGCGGACATCGCGATCGCCGCCTCGGTGGGAATGGCGAAGCTTCAGGTCATCAAGCGCCCGCGCATCGCCCTCATCTCAAGTGGCAACGAAGCGGTTGCCGTCGATGCCCAACCCGAACCCTGGCAGATCCGCCGCTCGAACGGGCCGATGCTGGAAGCCATCCTGTGCCATGCGGGCATGCCGCCGGTTTCACATCACCACATCCCCGACGATCCCGACGCCACGCGGGCGGTGTTCGGGGAGGTTCTTGGCCACACCGACCTCGTCATCCTATGCGGCGGGATTTCGAAAGGCAAAAAGGACCACATGCGGCCGCTGCTCGAGGAATGCCTGGGCGCACCCGCCTTCCACGGCGTGCGGCAGAAACCCGGCAAACCGCTGGCCTTCTGGGCGGGTCCACCACTGGTTTTTGCGCTGCCCGGCAATCCGGTCTCGGTGCTGGCCACCTTCAGCCGCTACGTGCTGCCGGCCCTGGCCGTCCTCAAGGGCGGGTCGATTGCCCAGCGCCGCAAACCCTGGCCGGACGGGATCGACGCGCTGCCGCAACTCGACTGGCTGCTGGCGGTCGATGCCGAAGGCCAGGCGCGCCCGGTCTCGAATTCCGGCGATTTCGCCGCGCTCGCTGGCACCTGCGGGTTTTTGCAGATACCCTGCGCCAGCACGCGCCGCAGCCACCCCGCGCTTGCGTATTTCCCCAGCACCCTCGACCTCATCTGAATCATGGAACTCTCACACATCGACGACAGCAACAAGGCCTCCATGGTGGATGTCTCCGGCAAAGCGATCACCGAACGCCAGGCGACCGCCGAGGCACTCGTGACCGTCAACGACGCGGTCGCCGCGCAATTCGACGGCAACGATCTCGTCTCGAAAAAAGGACCCGTGTTCCAAACCGCCATTCTCGCCGGCGTGATGGGAGCCAAGCAAACCAGCAACCTCATCCCGCTCTGCCACCCGCTGCCGCTCGACAGCGTGAAGATCGACATTCGCTTCGCCGAGCGCACCGCCACCATCCGCTGCACCGCCAAAACCACGGGTAGAACCGGCGTCGAGATGGAAGCCCTCACCGGCGCCAGCATCGCCGCCCTCACCCTCCACGACATGTGCAAGGCCCTCGACCCCGGCATCACCATCACCCGAATCCGCCTCCTCGAAAAAACCGGCGGCAAGTCGGATTACAAGCTGTGAAGCGACATTGGAGATCGGAGATCGGGTTGCTGAACAAATTACCCATCACTTCTAACGTTCTCATCCGTTTCCATCTGCGGTTCAAATCCTTTTCCCCATGACCCCCTCTCC
>CBFGOB010000060.1:0-10755 GCA_965650215.1 uncultured bacterium
GATGAGGGGTTTCCGCGGTGTGGTCGTGATGTCGCTCAACCCGAACGGATTGGGTTCCCGGGGTCTGCGCCATGGGGACTTGATCATGGCGGTCCATGGATCGCGGGTTTCGAGCGCAGGCGACTTTTTCATGCGCCTGGTTCATTCCTCGATGCGTGGTGAGACTCCGCTGATGGTATTGCGTTCCGGCGAGTCGCTGCAGGTGACCTTGCCGCCCGTGCCGCGCGAATGAGGTCTGGCATTGGCATCCGGTATGCATTAATTTGTGGCTGTCGCCCTTATGAGATCCTTCCGAGCTTCCCACTTCTTCATCGCCCTTGGCGTCATCCTGTCGATCACCGCCCTGCTCTTCTGGGCGGTGCGTGCCCGCCAGATCAAGGACGCCTACCGGGCCGATGCCGGGTTGGCCGGTGACGCCAAAACCCCCGGCGAGTTGCCGCCGGTCACCGATCTCAAGGGCACCGAGGCCTTGGGGGATCCGCATACCCGAGGGATCGCGACGCCCGGGATGTTCAAGGACCCCGGCTCGCTGGTGGGTGGAATCGCCGCCGCGCTCGAACAGGACGACATGGCTGCCTTTGCCGAGCTTCTCGGTGCTGGGATCGACAGCACCGCCCTCCGGCAGTTGCAGGAATTCGCCGCCAAGCAGCGGGCGCTGGGCCGCAAGGTGCAGGTGCGCGAGGTCGGCGAGCAGGAATTGAATGCCCGCACCCGCTGGGCGATCGAGTATGGCGAGGGCGACGAGCGCCAGAGCCTCTACCTCGACCTGAAGCGCGACGGCGAAAAGTGGGCGGTGGACAAGATCACGCTTTCATCCGATGCGACTGTCCCTGCCGGGGATGATCCCCTGGCGGTGGCCGAGGTGTTTCTGCAGGCGGTGCTGGGTCAGAAATTCGAGCAGGCGCGCGAGCATGTCGATGCGCGCAAGGTGAGTGACGCGCGGATCGCCGGCTTGTGCATTCTGTTTGAGGAAGGCCAGTACCGGATGCGCGAGACCAAGCCGCTGCGCGCGATGTTCCAGAAGGACGGTGTCGCCGGGTATTTGGCGCACGTGGTGACCGCGGACGATTCGCAGGCCGCGCAGTTTTCGCTTACGGTCATCCAGCAGGGCGACCCGGCGAAGTGGGTGGTGGCGGAAATCAATCTCGACCGACTGCTGGCCGACTACGCCCAGCGGGTCGCCGGTGGCGATGTCTATTATTCGCCCTTGGTGCGCAATCCGGAAGGCGGCGACACGATCGCGCTGTATTTCGGTTTTGACGAGGACGAGATCAACCCGCGCACCCGCAGGCAATTGGAAATCGTCGCCAGCATCCTCAAGTCCGACCGGGTGAAGAAGCTCACGCTGAGCGGTCACACCGATGCCAAGGGGACGGACCAGTACAACCAGGGTTTGTCGGTGCGGCGCGCCGAGGTGGTGCGGGATTTCCTGCTGGCCTCGGGCGTGAGTGCCGGGCAGGTCGAAATTGTCGCGATGGGGGCCAAGCAACCGCGGCGTCCGAACGTCACCGAAACCGGCGAGGACGATCCCCAGGGCCGCCGCGCGAACCGCCGTACCGAGATCTATCTGGATTTCTGAGCGCACGGTGATTTTGATCCGCCTCCGGGCGTGACAGGCGGAGTGGCGTGGTGCAGTCTGTCGTTTGTGACGCTCCTATCGATTTCCGCCCTCAAGGCGGCCGCGGGTGAGACCCCGCTGGCGGCCGCGGTCCATGCGCAGTTGCAATCGCGCACGGCCAAACTGACAAAAACCCACAAGCCCTACCTCGAACTCGAGTTGGCGGATTCCAGCGGCGGCTTCGCGCTCAAGTTGTGGTCGGATTCGCCGCTTTACCATCATGCCGAAGCACTGGCCGAGGGCAAGGTGCTGAGGCTTGAGGCGCGCTGGACGCAGAATGCCTATGGTCTGGATGCCAAGGACCTCGAGATTGGCGAACTCGATGCCGATGCGCGTGAGGAATTCTTTGCCGGTGACCCGGAGTTGCGCGAAAAGCAGGATCGCGACCTCGCGCAGATCAAGCAGCTTTGCACCTCGATCCACGACCCGCGCCTGCACGATCTCTGCGAGGAATTCCTCAGCCAGTTCGGCGAGCGCTTCCGCCGGACGGCGGCGGCAAAGAAAAACCACCACGCGCGCCGCGGCGGGCTGGTCGAGCATGTCGCGCAGATGATGCGTGCGGCCGACGCGCTCTGCGGGGTTTATCCCTACCTCAACCGCGACCTGCTGCTTGCCGGGGTGCTGTTCCACGACTGCGGCAAGCTGTGGGAAAACAGCTACCCCGCCCAAGGCTTCACCCAGGTGCTCAGCGTCTACGGCGAAATGATGGGTCACATTCCGCTCGGCATCGAGTTGGTCAACAAGCTCTGGCATGACCTGCTCGGCTCCGAGGACGCCAAGGCATGGGCTGATTTGAGTCCGGCCTCCGAGCAGGTGCGCCTGCACCTGCTGCATCTGATCGGCAGCCATCACGGTCAGTTCGAATTCGGCTCGCCGGTCCTGCCGCGCACGCCCGAGGCCTTCGCTCTCCACTACATCGACAACCTCGATGCCAAGCTCGAGATGGTCAAAGACGCCTACAGCCAGTCCCAGGAACTCGCTCCCGGCATCCATGAACGGATGTTTCCGCTGCCCAGCAATCTCGTCGCACCATTGGGTCGATTTGAGGAGTGAAGGGCAGCTTTTGGGAATGGGATCAAGCGTGGCCCTGTGTTGAAAGAGCTGGCTTGGTGGGGTCGGTTTTTTCACCACGGAGGGACGGAGGGAAGAAGGAGGGACGGAGATAAGGTTTTAAGGGATTTGATGATCAATCCACTCCTTCTCTCCGTTTTCTCCGTCCCTCCGTGGTGAGAAAAAGCTCAATTCTGACAAACCACACTTTCCCGTTTTCAAGGCCCAATTCACGGGTTGCCTTTTGCCGGGGTGGATTCATTTTGAGCGTCATGCATCCGTTTCTTGCTGACGATTTCCACATCCGCTGGTCGACCTTGGTGCCGGAGGCGGTGGAACCGGATATCCGCCATGCGATCGAGCTTGCCCGCGAACGGATCCAGGCGATCTGCGATCAGGATCCGGACTCGGCGACCTATGCGTCGACCTTCCTTGCCCTCGAGAAGGCAACCGAGGAACTGAACCGCGGCTGGGGACGGCTGAACCACCTCGACTCGGTCTCCGATCACCCGGCACAGCGCGAGGCGCTGAACCGCATGCTGCCGGAAGTCACGGATTTCTACTCGTCGATCCCGCTCAACACATCGCTGTGGAAGGTGCTCAAAGCCTTCGGCGAGAGCGAGCGGGTGAAGGCGCTGGCACCGATCGAGCAACGCTTTGTTGAGGAGACGATGGCGGACTTCCGCGAGTCCGGGGCCGACCTGCCGCCGGACGAGAAGCAACGGGTCGCGGCGATCGAGGCCGAGCTTTCGAAACTCACCAAGCAATACGCCGAGCATGTGCTCGATGCGACCAATGCCTGGGATCTGGTCGTCACCGACGAGTCGCGGCTCGCCGGTCTGCCGGATTCGGCGATGGCCGCAGCGGCGGCAAATGCCCGGGCCAAGGGCATCGAGGCTCCGGCCTGGCGCTTCACGCTGCAGGCGCCCTCGATGTTTCCGCTGATGAAGCACGTCCACGACGAGTCGCTGCGGCGCGAGGTGTGGGAGGCATCGGGCCGTGTCGGCGCAACGGGCGAACACGACAACCGCGGGCTGGTCGCAAGGATCCTGGAGCTGCGGCAGGAAAAGGCCGAACGGCTCGGCCATGCGCACTTTGCCGACCTGACGCTCGCCCGCCGCATGGCCAAGACTGGCGATGCCGCGCTTGGCTTTGTCGAGGCCCTGCACGACCGGATCCGCGAAGCCTTCACCGAGGATTTCCGGGCGCTCGCCGCCTACAAATCCGCCGCGACCGGCGCGCCGGCCGACGGCTTGGAACCATGGGAAACCGCTTACTGGGCCGAGCGCAAACGCAAGGAACATTACGATCTCGATGACGAGGCCCTGCGCCCGTATTTCCCGGTTGATGGCGTGATGAAGGGTATGTTTGAGATCGCCACGCGCCTGTTCGGAATCCGCATCACGCAGCAGGAAACCGTCTATCTCGAGCCCGGATCCGCAGCGGCTGGGGAGCTCAACGCGGTCGAGGTCTGGCACCCGGAGGTCACGTTTTACGAAATCCACGACCGCAGCAGCGGACGGCACCTCGGGTCCTTTTACGCCGATTGGCACCCGCGTGAGTCGAAGCGCGGCGGCGCGTGGATGAATTCCCTTCACACCGGCGAAGCGGGCGAGCCGCACCTGGGCCTGATCATCGGCAACATGAGCCCGCCGGTCGACGGCAAGCCGGCGCTGCTCACCCATGGCGAGGTCGAAACCATCTTCCATGAGTTCGGCCACCTGCTCCACGGACTGCTGACCGAGGTGCCGGTCAAGTCGCTGGCCGGCACGAATGTCGCTTGGGACTTTGTCGAGCTGCCTTCGCAGATCATGGAGAACTTCTGCTGGGACCGTGGGTCGCTCGACCTCTTCGCCCGCCACCATGAGACCGGCGAGCGGATTCCCGAGGCGCTTTTCGACAAGATGATCGCCGCCCGCAATTTCATGAGCGCGTCGGCCTACATGCGCCAGCTGGCGTTTTCCAAGATCGACCTCGAACTCCACATGCGGCACGCGCTCTATCAGGGACGTGACCTCGATGAGATCGACCGCGAGATCCTCGCCGACTATCACGCGCCGCTCAAGCGCAGGGGGCCGACGGCCCTGCTTCATTTCAACCACATCTTCGCCCACCCGACCGGATACGCCGCCGGCTATTATTCCTACAAGTGGTCCGAAGTGCTCGATGCCGACGCCTTCACCCGCTTCCGTGAGGAGGGGGTGCTCAATGCCGAGACCGGTCGCGCGTTCCGCCAGCACATCCTCAGCCAGGGCAACTCCGCCCCCGCCGACGAACTCTACCGCCGCTTCATGGGCCGCGATCCCGAGCTGGAACCCCTGCTCGTCAGGGCGGGGTTGGGCTAAGGGATGTCGGGGAATCCGATGTTAAGGGAAGAAGGGCAAGGCATGCCAGCGGCGCTCTGTGAACGTCGCCCTCTGGCCAGGAGGGCGGTATCAAAGGATGGCGGGCACGGCTTCCTGTGCCGACACCAAGCTCTCGCCAGCAGCCAAAGATTCGAGCAAAAGGCCTTATGGGGCCGGAGCCGCAGGGGCTGCGGGCACGGCGGGCGGCTTCGGGGCAAAGCTCGCACACCAACCCTGGGCGTGGACCAATTTGTTCTGGAACACCTGGCAGGGACCCATCGGGTCACCGGGCTTGCCTGTGTACAATACGCATTTTTCGCAGATGTTTTCAGGCTTGTACATCGGGAACTTGGTGGCATCGACCTTGGTGTGATCCTTCTTGTATCCGAGGGCCATGGCGACCGGATCGTCTTCTGGGAGCTCAATAGCTGGAGGCGCGTCCTGGGCATGGCTGCGGAGGGTGAGGAAAAGAGGCGAGCCGGCGGTGATCGCGAGGCGGTGGAGGAATTGGCGGCGTGAGTTCATGAGTGTGGGCTTGGGTTGCACGGTTAAATTCGCGAGGATTGTGCCGGGGTCAATGACTCTGTGGTCCGGAACGGGATTTTTCCGATCAGGTTTCCGATTTTTCGGCTTTTGCAATCGGCCCCGGGTTTCCAGAGTCTGGCCGCATGCGCTACGCCGAACGACTTCAGCAACGGATCGCAACGACAGGTTCCCGGCTTTGTGTCGGGCTCGACCCCAGGCCCGGTGACGGCGGGGTGAATGCGGCGAGGGATTTCCTCAAACAGGTCATCGAGGAAACCGCGGCGTCGGCTGCGGCATTCAAGCCGAACATGGCGTATTTCGAGGCGATGGGCATCGAGGGCATCCGACTGCTCGAGGAATTGCTTGCGGGCATGCCCGCCGAGGTGCCGGTGATTCTGGATGCGAAGCGCAGCGACATCGGCGAGACGCAGAAGTATTACGCGCAGGGATACTTTGCGGGATGGAATGTCGATGCGGTGACGCTCAATCCGTTCCTTGGCTACGATTCGATCGAGCCCTTTCTCGATTGGAAGGGCAAGGGGGTGTATCTGTTGGCGGTGACTTCGAATGCGGGCACGGCTGATTTCCAACAGCAGCGGCTGGCCGACGGACGTTCGGTGTTCGAGTTGGTTCCGGAGCTCGGCGAACGGGCGAAAGCGGAAGGACGTGAGACGGATGTCGGTTATGTCGTGGGGCTCACCAATGCCGCCGATGTCCTGGCCAAGATCCCGGACGCGCCATTGCTGGTGCCGGGCCTCGGTGCCCAAGGCGGCAGCCTGTCGGCCTTGGCCGGGGCTTCGCGCCGCGCGCCGGATGTGATCAATGTTTCACGCGGCATTCTCTACGCTGGCGATCACCTGAGCTTCCGCGAACGCGCGAAATTCTGGGCCCAAACGATCGCTGCGGCTTATGCGGGCTGATTCCCACCATCCTCCAATCCATGACTTTATGAAGACCCTCGAATCCACCCTTTCCGCAGCTGTGGCGGATGGCAGGTTGCTGGCATCGGCACTGGCGAACATCCGTTTTCTGCTGGCTGCCACCACCAGCGAAGTCGCCAGCCGCGCGGTTGAGGAACTGGCGGAAGCGGGCGAGTGGCAGGAGCTCAATGACCGGTTTTTCCAGACATTGGCCTTCGGCACCGGTGGCTTGCGCGGCCGCACGATCGGCCGGGTCATCACCAAGGCCGAACAGGGCGCAGGTGGTCCGAAAGGGCGGCCCGAGCATCCCTGCGTGGGAACGGCGACGATGAATTTCTACAATGTCGGCCGCGCGGTGCGTGGTCTGATCGCCTATGCCAGGCGCTTTGTCGGCGGCGAGCGCAAGCCGGTGCTGGTGTTTGCGCATGACACCCGCCACTTCTCGCGCGACTTCGCGGAACACTGCGCCAGAATCTGTGCGGACCACGGTTGTGACGCGTATCTGTTTGAGGGCCCGCGTTCGACGCCGCAGTTGTCATTTGCGGTGCGCGAACTGCGTGCCGATGCCGGAGTGGTGCTGACCGCGAGCCACAACCCGCCGCATGACAACGGCTTCAAGGCCTACTTCAACGACGGCGCGCAGATTGTCGACCCGCACGCGACGGCGATTGTGGCAGAGGTCAATGCGATCGATTCCGAGGTCTATGTGCCGGTCGCGGAGGATCAGCGTGGAAACGTGACGGTCTTGGGAGAGGAGATGGACGCACGTTATGTCGAGCGTCTCAAGACCCTCTTGCTGCGGCCCGAGCTGTTGAAAGGGGCTTCGACCAAAGTCGTTTTCACCAATCTGCATGGCACCGGTGGCCATATCAATGTGCCGATGTTGCGTAGCTTCGGCTTCGAAGTGCTGACGGTTCCCGAGCAGGACGAGCAGGACGGGCGTTTCCCGACGGTCGAATCGCCGAATCCGGAAAACGCTCCGGCGCTGAAGATGGCGATCGATCTCGCCGAATCCTCGGGGGCGGAAATCGTGATCGGCACCGATCCCGACGCCGACCGGATGGGTGTGGCGGTGCGCGACGCGCAGGGGCGCATGCAGTTGCTGACCGGGAACCAGATCGGTTCGCTGATGGCATGGTACCGTCTCAAGACCTGTTTTGACCTCGGCTGGCTGACGCATGCCAACCGCAGCCGTGCCGTGCTGGTGAAAACCTTTGTCACGACCGAATTGCAGCGTGCGATTGCCGATGGCTTCGGTGTGGGGATTGTCGATACGCTGACCGGATTCAAATACATCGCCGGCAAGCTCCGCAAATACGAGGATGCGATTCCGGCCGACAAGAAGGGTGGCGACTATCGTTCCCTGAGCGAGGAGCAGACGCGTTTGTTGCGTCTGGAGTATTCGCGTTTCTTTGTCTTCGGCGGTGAGGAAAGCTACGGCTACCTTGGATCCGACTCCGTGCGCGACAAGGATGCGAATGGCGCGACCTTGATGTTTGCCGAAGTGGCGGCCTATGCGATTTCAGTGGGGAAGACGATTCCCGAGCTGCTCGACGACGTGTATGCCGAGTTCGGCTATTACCTCGAAATCGGCAAATCGCTGGTGATGGAGGGCGCGGATGGTGCGGCCAAGATCCAGGCGCTGGCGAATTCGTATGCCGACCATCCGCCGGCGGAAGTCGATGGCTCGGCCGTGCTGCGTGTCCGCGATTTCGCGCGGCAGGATATTTACGATCAGGAAGGTGATCTGCTACCCAAGGAGAAGATGCTGTTTATCGATCTCGAAGACGGCCGGTCCTTCGCCGTGCGGCCGTCGGGGACGGAGCCGAAGATCAAGTTCTACCTCTTCGGCAAGGCCTCGCCGGGCGAGGAACTTTCCAGTGCTAAAGTAAAGGTCCGCTTCGGGCTCGACAGCCTGTGGGCGTGGATTGAGGCCGACGCGAAGGCGAGGTAGCGCGTGTTGTAGCGGCGGTCTATGACCGTCGGTGATTCGCCGCGTTAGCGGCCCCCCATTGAAAATGGGGATCCCGCCTGCGGCGGGGCTTTCCTGCGTCGAGCTAAAGTCCGACGGTCATAGACCGACGCTACATTTCGCAAGCGGCCTCAGCCCAGCGGTTGCACATCCGGCACTGCGGGTCCGGTCGCCTGCTTGAAGCGGATTTTCGACCGCGGCATCAGGGTGCCGAGGCAAAGGTCGGCGAGTGGAAGCACGACGTTGAAATTCTTGTGCATGTAGCGGTGGTGCAGCAGGTGGTGGCCGTTGAGGCGGCGGAACATCCAGGGTTTCTCAATGCGGCGCGCCTTCGGCAGGTGCATGCACCAGTGGATGTATTCGTAGGTGGCGTAGTAGCAGCTGATGGTCACAAGCGAGCCGATGTAGATGCCCCAGTGGCCGGTGAAGAAGCTGAGGGCGGCGAAAGGCAGCGAGAAGAAGAGGATCATGGCGGGACCGTTCCACCAGGCCATGGGGATGGTTTCCTTGTCCTTGTCGTGGATCAGGTGGTAGCTTTCATCCGCCTTGAAGGTCTGGTGGTGGACCACGGCATGGGTTTCAAAGGGATAGCGGAACCAGCGCAGCGGCTTGTGCATCACGTATTTGTGGAGAGCCCACTCGCAAAAGGAGGCGAAGACGATGTTGGCGGCGATGCTGATGCCGAACCAGAAGAGGAAATCATTCATGAGGAGTGGGGCGGTGACCTTTGCGTTGCTTGCGCGGCAAGGCACTCCAGAAAGGTCTGCTTGTCCAGACCTCTTTTGGGAAACTCCGGCGCAGGGGCAGCTGCCCCCTTGGTCCGTTCGCGCCCTTTTCTGATAAAGCCGAGGGATTCAGGCCAGCATGCTCCTGACCAGGTCTTCGAGCTTCACGATGTCGGCGGCAAAGCTGCGGATCCCTTGGGCGGTTTTCTCGGTGGCCATGGCGTCCTCATTGAGGGCGAAACGGAAGGCTTTCTCGTCGAGGCTGATCCTTTCCAGGTCGCAAGTGGCGGCATTTGCCGCGGTGAGGCGTGCTTCGACGGTTTCGCACGAGCTCTGCAGTTCCCCGAGCAGGTCGGGGCTGATGGTCAGGAGGTCGCAACCCGCGAGGGCGAGGATTTCGCCCTTGTTGCGGAACGAGGCGCCCATGACTTCGGTCGGGTAAGCGAACTTCTTATAGTAGTGGTAGATCGCTTTCACCGACTGCACGCCCGGATCCTCGTCGCCTTGATAGTCCTTGCCGGTCTGGGCCTTGTGCCAGTCGAGGATGCGTCCGACAAAGGGCGAGATGAGTTGCACCTTGGCTTCGGCGCAGGCCACGGCCTGGGCCATCGAGAACAGCAGGGTGAGGTTGCAGTGGATGCCGTCCCTTTCCAGGACTTCGGCGGCCTTGATGCCTTCCCAGGTCGAGGCGATCTTGATCAGGACGCGCTCACGCGGGTGGCCTTCCTGCTCGTAGGCGGCGATCAGCTGGCGGGCCTTGTCGATGGTGCCTGCGGTGTCAAAGGAAAGCCGTGCATCGACTTCGGTCGAGACCCGGCCGGGGACGATCTTGAGGATTTCGACACCGAACAGGATCAGGATCCGGTCGAGGATCGCATCGACAAGCTTGGTGCCGCCGAGGTGTGAGCTCCGCTGCTCGCGGATCGCTTGTTCCACCAGATGGCGGTATGCGCTTTGGCCTGCGGCTTTGAGAATCAGCGAAGGATTGGTGGTGGCGTCCTGCGGGCGATACGCCTTCATCGCCTCGAAGTCGCCGGTGTCGGCCACGACGGTGGTGAATTTCCTCAGTTGCTCCAGTTGGGTGGTGTTCATGGGGAGAACTTGGCCGGGTTGTGCTGTGTCCGCAAAGCGCAAAAGCCGCGGAGCAAGGCCCGGTCCCATGAATTCAACGCCCTGCGGGCATGAGGGATGCCGATGCGGCCGGTTCAGGGGTCGCGCATTTCATTCTCGAGGCGCTCGGCAAGCCACTGCTTGATCATCGACTGGTAGTTGAGGTATCGCGAGCGGGCGATGCGCTTGATGCGGGACAGCATGCGCGGGTCGAAGCGCAGGGTGATCGTGGTCGATTCGCGGGCATCCACCTCATGGACCGATCCGGCCATGAGTTTGCCGTCGAGCTCGTGGTCGGCCCAGAACAGGGCTTCGGCGGCTTCATCCTCGAAGTCGGGAATGTCGGACCAGCTGGTGATTGTTTTCATCCGGGTGTCGGGCGGGTGGGCTTAGCGGAATTCCGCGTACTTGCGGTCGTAGAATTTCTGTTCGGCTTCCGACATGTCGCGGGCAGCCACGACGCGTGCGGTTTTGCCGTCGGTCGAGAAGG
>CBFGOB010000061.1:0-10738 GCA_965650215.1 uncultured bacterium
TTCGACGGCCAGAAGGGCCGGCAGATCGGCGAGTATGCCAACCGCATGACGCCCGAACAGCAGAAGGCCTTCGACGACGCCTACCTCGATGAGAACAACGCGCTGATAGACCAGCTGGCCAAAGGCATGAGCGACGAGGAGCTCACCCGCTGGAAATACCAGCGCTACATCAAGAATTACCTGCGCTGCATCCGTGGTGTCGATGAAAGCGTCGGCCGCCTGCTCGACCATCTCGATGAGTCGGGCTTGGCGGAGAACACGATCGTCATCTATTCCTCCGACCAGGGGTTCTACCTGGGCGAGCACGGATGGTACGACAAGCGCTGGATGTTCGAGGAGTCGCTCGCGATGCCCTTCATCATCCGCTGGCCGGGGGTCGTCAAGCCGGGCCTGCGCAGCAAGGCGATGATCCAGAACATCGACTACGCGCCGACCTTTCTCGACATCTGCGGTGCGCCGGTTCCCGCCGACATGCAGGGCCGCAGCATCGTTCCGGTAATCAAAAACGCAGGCAAGGCCCCCGAAGGTTGGCGCGATGCGGTTTACTACCAGTATTCCGGCGAGTGGACGCATCGGGTCGCCCGTCACGATGGCGTGCGCAACGCGCGCTACAAGCTGATGCGTTTTCCCGACACCGACGAGTGGATGCTGTTTGATCTCGAAAAGGACCCGCAGGAGATGGACAGCGTCGATGACGAGGCGGCTTACCGGCCGGTGATGGACGAGATGAAGGAACTCTACGCCAAGCTGCGCCGGGATTACACCGTGTCGCCTGCGACCTTTCCCGCGCAGCGCTGGAGCCACGGTTGGTGGAAACAGCGCTGGGATCGCAAGTATCTCGAAACCGGCGAGGCGGAGCACAAGGATGCCAAGGTGGTGTTCATCGGCGACTCGATCACCCAAGGCTGGGAAGGCGCGGGCAAGGAACAGTGGCAGAAGCATTTCGCGCCGCTCGGAGCCCTCAATTGGGGCTACTCGGGCGACCGCACCGAACACGTGATCTGGCGGCTGCAGAATGGCGACCTCCAACGCGTGAGCCCGCAGGCGGCGGTGATCCTGATCGGCACCAACAACACCGGCTCCGGGCATGACCCGCAGGACACCGCGCTTGGCGTCCGCCGCATCCTCGACGACCTCGCCTGGAAGTGGCCGGACACCAAGGTGCTGCTGATGGCGGTGTTCCCGCGTGGCCAAAATCCCGACGATCCGAAACGCTTGACCAACGACCAGGTCAACGCGCTGATCAAGCCGATGGCCGACGGCAAGCGCGTCCACTGGCACGACATCAACGACCGCTTCCTTGACGGCAGGGGAGTGCTTCACCCGGAAGTCATGCCCGATTTCCTGCACCTCAACGCGGGTTCCTACGCGCTCTGGGCCGAGGCCACCGCCGCCAAACTCAAGGAACTCGGGGTTGAATAGGTTTTTGGACCGCGGGCTTCAGCCCGCCCCAACCTTGATGACTTCCCGGTGCCCTTGCGCTCACGAGCAAACCTGCGATTTGGCCCGCTGCTCCGCTGCGTGCCGGCCCCTGCAGCGATGGCTTGACGGGTGGGCTCCGGCTCGCGGATGATGCAGATTATGGCATGGCGGATTGACGACGCGGTCACCCACGGTGAAATCGATAACACCGTCGAGGGGACGACGACCGGCACGATCTGGCTCGTCGGTCGCGAGGAGCCGCTGACCCTCAAGCTGATCGGCGATTGCTGGCGCGATTTGGCGGGTACCAAGCTGGCATTTTCCAACCCCAAGCCGAAGGCGATCGAGGACACGGCTTCGCTCGAGTCCGATCAATCCGGCATCGTTGGCGACATGACCGCATCGAAAAAACACAAGGTGCCGACGGTCGATGATGAGGAAATGCACCGGCTCTACGACGCGAAGCAGGAAATCCCGTACGAGTGGCGCAACACGCTTTATCTCGAATGGTTCAGCGAGATCAACGGGCGTGTGGTGATCGAGAGCGCCGCCTATGAGATGGAGATCACGGCGCATGTCTGGAACATGGACGAGGACGAGGAAGAGGCGCAGAAACTGGCGAATTTGAACGCGATGCGGGATTTCATGACCCAGGTGATCCGCCGCCGCGAGCCTGCCGCTTCGGATTTCGAAGTGGCGGATGAAATGGACGAATTCGCGTGGGAGGAACGGCTCAAGGAATCCGACCGGCTGACCGATGCCTATCAGGAAGTGCTCGAGAAGTACATGGATGATGGCGACAGCGAGCGCAAAGAGGCCTTCGTGATGGGTTGGGACGGGTTGCTTGATGCGATGGCGCACCGCCAGGAGTCGAGCCATGGCTTCGGCGCCGATGAGGACGAGTTGGAGGCCGACGAGTTTGATGCCGACGAGGATCCGGAGTTCGGCGGCCGCGACAGCCATCCGCTCCAGGCCAAGGCCCAGGCGCTGGCGATGCTGGCGATGGATCTCGTCCAGCGCGATGCCGAACAGGGAACCCCGGCCTACCATCTCGTGTCGTCACTGCTGCAGGTCAGCGGCAAACTTGCCGGTGCGCTGAGCGTCCATGACGACTACGAACCGGAAACCGGCTACGTGCTCGCCGTGCTCAAGCGCTGCCTCAACTGGCTCAACCAGTCGGTTGGCGCGTGTCAGGAACTGATGGCGATGGAGGAGGATCCGGACCAACTCGTGGCCTTGGCCCACATCCGCAGTTCGGTCTTTGAAATCCGCGATGGCATCACCGAGCTCAGAAGAGAGCTGAAGTGACCGGGATGCGGCAAGGGTCTGCTGCAAAGCCGCGAAGGCCGCAAAGGAAAGAGTGAGTGGAGATGTGTTGGGGTGGCTGCCCCAGGCTGCCATTGTGCGGGGTGGCGGCTTGCAGCCGCCAAGGTGCTTGGCCGTTGCGGGATGCTGCTTTCGTGAGGTTGATGCCGCCGGCGCGGCAAACCTGAGGCGGTCACAGGCCGCCGCTACCATTTCCGATCACCGCATTCCCAGCGGCGGGCCGAGGACTTCGCGCAGGACGATGGCGCGGCGGGTGCTGCGCCGGTCCTTGAGGGTGGCCCGCAGGCCGGTGGACGCGGCGGCCGTGGGTGCGGGTTTGGCGCCGTATTCGCCTTCCCTCGAGCTGCGGTTGCGCCGCTCCTTGGCCTGATCCTTGGTCAATTGCTTGGCCCGTTTGGCTTCGGCGAGGCGCTCTTCGATTTGGCGTTGGTGCGCCAGCTCGAAGTCTTCCGAGGGCATGAACTCGGTCGGCACCGGCTGCGGGATTTGCGGGCGCTGGACCGGCGGGGGTGCCGCGCGGTGCGAGGCCTTGGGCAGGGGCGGGGCCGGTCGCGGCATCGCCAGCGGGCGGGGGCCCGGGGATTGCCGCGACATCTCCTCGAGACCGCGGATCATTTCCTCGCGCACACGGCGTTGTTCTTCCTCCTCGAACTTCGCCTCCGAGCGCTTCTTCAGCCACGAGGCGAAGGCGACCACGATGAGGGCGATGATGTAGAAGTTGTCGAAGATGAAGTTCATGGGCGGCGGGTGCGCGAGGTGAACGGCACAGGGGATCAGCCCTGATCCTTGGCGATGTTGCCGCGCATCTGGGTGTCGGACTTGATGTTCTCCATCTTGTAGTAGTCCATCACGCCGAGGCGGCCGGCACGGAAGGCTTCGGCCATCGCAAGCGGGACTTGCGCTTCGGCCTCGACGACCTTGGCCTTCATTTCCGCGACGCGGGCGACCATTTCCTGTTCGAGGGCGACGGCGGCGGCGCGGCGGATTTCCGCCTCGGCCTGGGCCATGTTCTTGTTCGCCTCGGCCTGGGCCTCCTGGAGCTGGGCGCCGACGTTTTCACCGACATCGACGTCGGCGATGTCGATCGAGAGGATCTCGAAAGCGGTGCCGACATCGAGGCCGCGGTGCAGCACGACTTTGGAAATCGAGTCCGGGCTTTCGAGCACGGTCTTGTAGGTGTCTGCCGAACCGATGGTGGTGACGATGCCTTCGCCGACGCGGGCGATGATCGTATCTTCCTTCGCACCGCCGACGAAGCGGTCGAGGTTGGTGCGCACGGTGACGCGGGCGCGGACCTTCACCTGGATGCCATCCTTGGCCACGCCGTCGATCGTGCTTCTTCCGGATGCCGGGTTCGGGCAGTCGATGACTTTCGGGTCGACCGAGGTGCGCACCGCCTCCACCACGCTCTTGCCCGAGCCCTTGGTGGCGAGGTCGATCGCGCAGGCGCGGTTCCAATCGAGCACGATGCCGGCCTTCTGGGCGGCGATCAGCGCCTGGATCGTGGGGATGACATTGCCGCCCGCGAGGAAGTGGGCCTCGATGTCATTGATGGCGATGTCGACCCCGGCTTTTTTCGCCGTGATGCGGGCGTCGACGATCATGCCATAGGGCACCTGGCGCAGGCGCATGGCGACGAGTTCGGTGAAGCCGACGTAGGCACCGGCGAGCCACGCGCGGAGCCAGACGCTGAAGTAGGAGATGATGATGCCGAAGATCACCAGGCCGACGATGGCGGCGACGATGACGACGATGACGGTGAGATCGATCAGGGCGAGCATGGGTAGTTTGGTCATGGTTGGGTATCGGGTTGGGAAGTGGAAACGATCAGGCGGAAATTGTCAGCACCGGTCACCCGCAGCGGGGCGCCGGTTTCGATGAAGCCGTTGGGGCAGAAGGCCTCGTAGCGCTGGCCGCCGACGAGGATGTAGCCGCTGGGAGCGAGCGGGGTGAGGGCGCGGGCGCTCTGGCCGATCAAGGCTTCGGTCTCCTTGCCGTAGGCGGCGCTGTCGCCAGTGACCTGCTCATGCAGGAAGGCGCGGCGGCCGATCTTGGTTTTCGGCAGGATGCGGAATTCGATCCAGAGGAGGATGCCATAGGCCGCAAGTGCCGAGGCGGAGATCGCCAGCCCGCCGCCGCGGCCGAATTCAAGGAAGGACAGCACGCAGGCGATGATGGCAAGGACCCCGCCGACCGCCCCGAGAATGCCGCCGGGGATGATGACCTCGATGGTGATGAACGCGAGGCCGAGGAGGAAGAGGATGATGATGGCGGTCGTCATGAGCTCACCTCCACTTTCAATCCGAACTCCGCGAGGCCGGTGACTTTCACCGGGGTGCCGGCATCGGCGAAGCCGATGTCGAGGCGGGCCTCGTAGCGCTTGCCATCGATTTCCACCTGCCCGCTGGGGAAGAGTGTGGTGACCGCCATGCCGCGGCGGCCGATGAGTTCGCTGCCGCGGGCCGCAGGCTCCCCTTGGGACCGCAGGGGATGGATGCCGTCGGGTGCTCCGCCGACGGCGGTGTCGAGGATCATGCGCCCCCAGGGGCCGCCTTGGGGCAGGAACTTGATCAGGGCGGCGAAGAGCAGGATCGCGCCGAGCACGCCCAAGCCCACATCGATCATCGGCCGCAGCAGGGCGTCGCCGGAGAAGGGGATAGGCTCGCCTGGCCAGATGTCGAGCATCGTCCACACCAGCGAGCCGAGGATGAGGGCCGCGCCGGTGAGGGCGGGCAGGACCGTGCCGGGGAAGAAGAAGATTTCGACCGCGATCAGGATGATGCCGAGCAGCAGGAACAGGATCGGTTCGAAGCCGGCGAGGCCCGCGACATGGTGGCCGAGGAAAACCACCGCGAGCAACAGGATGCCGGTGATGCCGAAGACCCCGAAGCCGGGGGTCTTGAATTCGACAAACAGGGCGAGCAGGCCGACCGCCAGCAGCAGGGGTGTGATGCGGTTGAGGTATTGGGCGACGTGTTCCGCCCAGGTGAGCTCGAGCTGTTGGATGCTGTAGTTGCCCTTGCCGTGGACTTGGTCGAGCAAGGCGGTGAGGTTTTCCGCGATTCCGGCGCCGAGCAGCGGCAGCGGAGGATCGCCATACGACTTGTTGGCTTCCACTGCCGTGATGTTGAGCAGTTCGCCCTTGGGCTTGATCACCGTATCGCCGACCTTGAGTTCGAATTCCGGATCCATCATCGCGCGGATCACTTCGGCGCGCAGCGGGGTCTTTTCGGTGTACGAGCGGATTTTGGCGCCCATGTAGCTGTTGATCTTGCGCTTCATCGACTCGCCGATGTCCTGGCCGGTGCCGTCGATGACTTCCGAGGAGCCGATCGTCGCCTTCGGCGCGAAATAAATCTGGTCGGTGACCGAAGCGATGATCGCGCCGGCCGAGGTCGCCTCGTCATTGACGTAGGTGATTTTGTTGCCGGGAAAGCGGTCGAGCGCCTCCATGATGTCGAGTGTCACATCGAGGCGGCCGCCGGGTGTGTTCATGTCGATGACCACGGTGTCGACCTTGTTGGCGACCGCGTCCTTGAGTCCGCGGCGGAGAATGTAGAGCGCGGGCTTGTCGATGGCCGAGTGGATCGGGATCGCCACCACCTTGCGGGGCCCGCTGGCCGTCGGGGCGGCCTGATCCTCGGCGAGGCAGGGTGGCGCGGCGCCGATGACGGCGAGCACGGTGCCCAGGATGCCAGGGAGGAAACGATTCACGCCTAGCACTATGTCCATCTGCCAGAGACAGGCAAGCCCAAGGGTCTTGGAAAATGCGGGAAACTTTCCACGCTGGATGCCGCACGCCTTGTCTCGTGCCGATTTCACCTGTTCTTCATGTGGGCTTCAAGATCAGGGTCCAGGCTGCCGTCATGATGAATCCCGCCCAGCTGCGCTTTGCCGCCCTCCTGCTCTGCCTGATTCCGTTGGGGGCCGCTTGTTCACGAACCGAGGGTCAGGTCGAGGTGGCGGATGTCACCAAGGCCGAAACGATGGTTTTGAGGAAGCATCCCGAGCAGGGGGCGATTCACGGGATCACCCTTGCCGCCGCCGGTTCGATCCGCGGCGAAGCCGAGCTTCAGTTGATCCTGAACGGTTCGGTCTATCAGAAAGAGGCGATCAGCGGTCCGGTGCGCATCGCCTTCCAAGGCGATTGGTACGCCGATGAGGCGGAGCTCCGCTACGTTCCCCGGCAGGTTTCCGGTGGGTCGCTGCTGATCGATTACGCGTTCCATGACTGATGGGTGCCGGGAGGCGATCGGCCGTCAGGTGGAGCGGAGTGGCGCGCACCCACCGGAATCCGCCGGCCCCGTCGATTCGGGAATCGTCTTGTTCGCGCATGGGTTTGGAGTACAAGGATGGCATGCTTGACGTTTCATTCACTTTGATGCTCAGCCGTGCGGCGATGGTTTGCGGGGGGATCCTGTCGGGCGTGGTGCTCGCCAGCGAGTTGCCCGAGTCTTATCTGAATTCCCTGGGCATGAAGATGATCCGTGTCGACAAGGGGGAGATTGGTGAGCTGGAAACGCGGAAGGACGGAGAGTTCAAGAGCATTGTCATCGCCGAGGCGTTTGCGTTGGCCGAGATGGAAACGACCATCGGCCAGTGGCGTTCGCTGATCAAGTTGGCGCCGCCGGATGCCGGGGACATGGAGCATTCCGGCAAGGCGCCCGAACTGCCGGTGGGTGGGGTCAGCTATGAGGCTGCGGAGGAATTCTGCCGCAAGCTGACCGAGCGCGAGCGGCAGTCGGGTGCCTTGCCGGCCGGATATGTCTATCAACTGCCCACCGAGGAAATGTGGGAATACGCCTGCCGTGCGGGAAGCAAGGGTGACTTTTCGCTGCCCGTGGAGCGGATCGCCAATCACTTCTGGGTTGGCAAGGACGATGCGGAGGTCATGACCGCCCGTCAGCTGGAGCCGAACCCGTGGGGATTCCGCCACATGCATGGGAATTTGCTCGAGTGGTGCAGGCCGGGTGCCGACAAGATCGGCAAGCTGGAGCCATTTCTGGACCAGGGGCTTTCGCATCCTCAACGTGGCGGTTGCCTGCGGTTCAATGCTGAAGGCTGCCGCTCCGGGGCGCGCCGCTTCGGTCCGCCCGCCGCCGGGCAGCCGATGCATGGTTTCCGCATCGCGCTGGTGAAAGCACCTGTCGAGTGATGGACCGCTTCAGGTGTGGCCTGGAAACGAGATGCCGTTTGATGTCTTCTGCCTCCGCCACCCTCCGGGCTATGGCGGATGAGTCGGGTGATCGCTTCGCAATTGTCCATGTCGCTTCCATTCCATCCAGTGAGAAAGCGCCGCCAAGGCTGATAGGCCTTTCGAGAAACATTGGATCGGGTTGTCGCGTAATCGGAGGCGACCAAAGCGCTGCGCTCATTTTTTCTGTTGATCATGAAATCCATGTCCCCCCGTCCAAGTCTCAGCTGTTCGGGGTTGGCGCTTGCCTGGGTGAGCCTGGCTGGTCTCCACGCGCTTGCCGGTCAGGCAACGGTCAGCTTGAGGCAGGAGATCGAGCAGGTCTTGCCAGTGGGTGACGAAGCGGCCAAGGCGGCCTTCGTCGAGGCTGCCGACCGTTTGTTCCAGGCCGAGCGGGCCGCACTGATCGCGCGCAACGCGGCGGCGAGCAAGCGCACCCGCGACAAGGAAGCCGCCAGGCAGCAGCATCTCGCGGCCGGCAAGGCGCTTGAGGAGCTCCGCTTGGCGACGCAGCCGGTGATTGACGCCCATCTCGCGGGGCTTGAGCCCTTGCTGGCGTCCGACGCGCTTGACGCCCGTCTCGTCCGTGCGGCGCTTTTGACCCACGCGACGCCCGAGGGGCTGGAGCATTTTGCCCAACAAGGCGCGGCAGAGGAAGCGTTGCTGCGCCGCCTGCTGGCTGATGACGCGCTGATGCGGCGCATGCTAGTGGCCGGGGGTGCCAAGGCCGGCCGTTATGGGGATGCGATGCGGATTGTCGAGGCGATCCGCAATGTCGATGCCGGTTCGGAAAGCGGCTTTCTTGAATCGCTCGCGCTGGCGGTGGCGCTCGAGCATGCCGAGCCGATCGCGCAGAAAAACCCGGATGCGGCCACGGACGCGCCGGCGATGGTCGATCCGGTGCAGCGCTACGTGCATTATGCGCGGGCTCATCAACACGGCGAGCTCCACGCCGACTTTGGCATGCTTTCGGTTTGGGAGTTGCGGATGGTGGTGAACAGCGACGCGCCGGATGCCACGCTGGCCTGGGGCCGTGAGATGCTGCGCAATTTCCGGCCGGATCACCTGACAACTTCCAATCCGGCCTGGCGCTACTCCCGGCTCGTCAAAACCGACATCCTTTACGGATCCAAGGAGCTCGATCGCGACCAGCCCTCGCTCCAAACCTATCAGAACATCCTCGCCAACGGCGGCATCTGCGGGCGGCGTGCGGTTTTCGGCCGCTTCCTGCTGCGCAGTTTCGGAATTCCGGTCTGGGGGGTCAACCAGCAGGGCCATGCGGCGATTGGCCGTTGGACACCCGACGGCTGGGTGGTCAACCTCGGGGCCGGCTACGCATGGAGTTGGTGGGAAAAGGAAGGTCACAAGCGCAGTGGCAGTGATTTCCTGTTGGAGACCCAGGCGCGCCGCGACCCGGATGCCTACCTGGGCGTCCTGCGCGCGCAGTGGATTTCCCAAATCCTCGGCGAGCCGGCGTGGAATGACCGCCACAACCAATCGGGCGGATACTGGGGCAAGGTCGCCCAGCACCGGGCCCGCGCGATTGCCGCCGCCTTGGAAGCGAAAGACCTCGGTGCCGTCGGCGAGGAACTCGGCGAATCCAATGAATCCCGGAAGCCCGAGGCGCTTGAAGCGGTCGCCCTGACTCCCTCCGACACGCAGGTGGGCATCGCCGGGGATGGCACCATCGTCATTCCCGCGGTCGCCTTCCGCACCGATGCGGCGCCGGCATCGTTCTTCCCTGTCGTTGCTCCCTGCGGCGCAAAGCGCCTGCATTGCAGCCGCGACATGAAGGCCGGGCAATCCTTCACCTACACGTTTGACGCACCAGAGGCGGGAATCTATCAGCTCTGCATCGGATGTGTCACCGTCCAACCCGAACAGACGCTTGGCCTTGCCGTCAATGCCGGACCCGGTGTGGGGTTCATCCGGCTGCCTTACACGATTGGGAAGTGGCAGGAATCCACGCCGTTCGCCGTTGCCCTGATGAAAGGGAAAAACACGCTGCGTTTCACCCGCCCCGCCGGCAGTCGCGGCTTGACCCTCAGCCAGCTCCGTCTCACACCATCCCGATAGCCGATCTCCGAATCCACCCCCGTCCATACCCCTCATGAAACCCCTCGTTGTCCTTGCCGCGCTCAGTCTCGGCGTCCACGCCGCCACACTTCCCGCCCAGCTGCCGCCGCACGACGGCAAACCCGGCAGCACCGCCAAACCGGTCAAGGTCTTCATTCTCGCCGGCCAGTCGAACATGGTCGGCATGGGCGAGATCAAGCCGGCGCAACCGCCATTCACCAGCATCCACTACAGCTCCGATCCCGAAGCGCCCACCGAGCCGCTGACGATCTTCAGGGTTGGCAAGCACAAGATCGCGCCGCTTCCGGTCTTCCTGCCGGACGGCAGCGCGGCCCGTGATCCGATTGCCAGCGGCAGTTTCGAAATCCCCGAGGCCGGGATCTATCGGCTCCAGTGCGGCAGCGGCGAAAGCTCGTTCGTGACGATGGAAATCGACGGCAAGCCGGCCTATTCGCGCAGCAAGGGCTCCGCGCCGACGCGCAGTGAAATCCGCCTCGAACCGGGCAAGAAATACCCCTTCCGCATCAGCGGTCATCAAGGCGCGCCGCCGCGCTTCTGGTTCCAGAAGCTTGATCTCATTCCGTATGGCGACCTGACGTCCGTGGTGAAAAGTGCCGGTCACTTCCCCTGGCTTGTTAACGCCTCGGGCAACTGGGTCGCCCGTCAGGATGTCATCCTCCGCGATGCCCGCCTTGCGCCCGCGTCCAAAGGTGCTCCGCT
>CBFGOB010000062.1:0-10460 GCA_965650215.1 uncultured bacterium
CAAGCCGACCCAGACGCTCACCAACATGATCTTCCTGTTGGCCTACGCGTTCCTCCTCATTCCGATCATCCTCTACTCGGGTGCCGTCGGGCTTTCGCAAATGCTCGACCTCCAGGCGCTCACCGGCATCAAGGAACCCGTCAATCTCCTCGGCCTCACGCTCGAACCCGACACCGCCATCCTCTGGGGCACGGTCATCATGATCGGCATCATGGGCTCGCTCTACTCGCGCTTCGGCAGCCTCAAGACCCTCGCCGTCCTCGACACGATCAACGGCGTCGGCCTGCTCGTCGGCGGTTTCATGATCGCCTGGTATGGCCTCGACAAGGTCAGCGACGGACAAGGCGTCATCGACGGCTGGAAGATCCTCAACGAAACCAACGCCCAACGCCTCAACTCGATCGGCACCCCCGAAACTTCCGTGCCCTTCAGCACGCTCTTCACCGGCGTCGCGTTGCTGAACCTGTTCTACTGGTGCACCAACCAACAAATCATCCAGCGCACCTTCGGCGCAAGCAGCCTGGCCGAAGGCCAGAAAGGTGTGCTGCTCACCGGCCTGCTCAAACTCCTCGGACCGGCTTACCTGGTGATCCCGGGCATCATCGCCTACCACCTCTTTGCCAAGGACGGCATCGCCAACGACCAAGCCTACGGCGTGCTGGTGCGCGAGGTCCTTCCACCGCACCTCACCGGCTTCTTCGCCGCCGTCATGGTCGGCGCCATCCTCAGCTCCTTCAACGCCGCCCTCAACAGCACCTCCGCCCTCTTCAGCATCGGCCTCTATCACCACGTGATCAATCCCAAGGGCTCGGAACAGCAAATGGTGCGCGCCGCCAAGATCTTCGTGGTCTGCATCGCCATCGCCGCGATGATCGTCGCCCCCCTGCTCAAGGGCCAAGACAGCATCTTCGCTTACCTCCAGGACATGAACGGGATCTACTTCATCCCGATCTTCGCCGTGGTGGTCGTCGGCATGCTCAACCCCCGCGTGCCCGCCCGCGCCGCCTTCTGGGCCCTGATCCTCGGGCTTGTGCTGATCGGCAGCAAATACTTCGTCCCGGGCGTCGGCCCGCTGTTCGACAAGCTCTTCGTCTACAACTTCCACTTCCTCGGCGGCGCTTTCGCCACACTGGTGATCTTCATGCTCGTCTGGGGCAAGATCGCCCCGCGCGAAACCGCATGGGTGCTGGAAACCTCAACGCCGATCGACATGACCCCGTGGAAAAACGCCAAGTGGGCCGGCCTCGCATTGATCATCCTGGTGATCGCGATCTATTCGAGCTTCGCCAGCTTCGGTGCCTGACGCGACTCAGCCCCCAAGGCCCTCTCCTCTCCCAACGCCCATGCCACCCCGGCATGGGCGTTTTGGCGGAGACAAGGGCCGGCCTGCGCTTGGGATTGACGCCCGACGGCGACCGCGATCACTTTCCTCCCCACCCATGAAACTTTCTTCCTACACCGGCGGCATGGTCCAAACCAACGGCTACCTCATCGAAACGCCGGAGGGCAACCTGATCATCGACGCCCCGGCGGGCATCGCCGAGTGGGCCGCACGCCGTGGCGTGCGCGTCGACCACCTGTTGCTCACCCACCAGCACTACGACCACGTCGAGGACGCCGCCAAGCTGCAGGCCAGCGGGGCCACGCTGCACGCCTTCGCGCCCTACTCGACCACCCTCACGCTTGAAGCCGCGGCCCGCAACTGGGGCATGCCGATCGCCGTCGAACCCTACCGCATCGACCGCCTCATCCCCGCCGGCGAACACCTGCATCTTGCCGGCTTGGACATCGCCACCGCCCACATCCCGGGCCACGCGACCGACGGCATGACCTTTTACCTCGCCGGCGCCAATGTCCTGTTCGCCGGCGACACGCTGTTTGCCGGATCGATCGGACGCACCGACCTGCCCGGCGGCAGCACCGAACAACTCCTCAACGGCATCGCCGAACACCTCTTGATTTTGCCCGAAGACACCCGCGTCCTCTCGGGACACGGACCGGAAAGCACGATCGGCCGCGAAGCGCGGTCGAATCCCTATCTGCGCTGATTCAGGACTCCTTCGGCTCCTCCGCGTCCGGAGCGGCGGACCTCGCCGCGGCGGCGGAAACCCCAAGACCGGGAATCACCCGCCGCATCAGCTTCTTCAATCCGGACTCGGCAGCCTCAATCTCGGACTCGGCCTCACGCAGCGCCTTTTCCCAAGCCGGCGCAAATCCCGGTGCCTGCTCGCGCATCGCGCGAATGGCGATCTCCTGCACCTGCAACTGACGCAACTCGGCCCGGCCCGGCTTCTGCAGCAAGCCCGCCTGATTGACCCTCAAGGTCTCGTTCTGCATCCTCAAGCGCTCCAGCTCGGTCTGCACCGCATCATTGCCGCTGGCATGGATCTTGAGCTGGGTATGCAAATGCCCCTGCAGCTCCTTGATCTCGAGCTCCAGACGCTTGATGTCTTTCTTCGCCTGACCGCGCGCCATCCAGCCTGACTTCCAGACGAAAAAGGTGATCAGCAAGCCCAGGAGCAGCCCCCAGGTGAAGGGGGCTTTCAGGATTTCCATCGTCAATTCCATTGCCTCCCAATAAGCCCCAGCCTCCTTGCCCTGTATAGCACAAATCCCGGCCTGGCATATGGGGACTGGCCTTCCATGGCATCAAACCGATGGCGATCGTGAAATCACCAGTCCTCAGCATGACAGCCGCAGGCAGCCAACAGCCGCAGGCAGCCACTCCGGAGTGGCGCTTTCCAAGCGCCATGCTGCGGGTTGGCGGATTTCATCCGCCATTTCCCAAACGATGCGGATTCACCTCCACACCCACTCCCCTCACTTGATGTTGACCCCGCCGCGCCGCACCTTTAGTCAATCGCCCACGAATTATGGAACCGACCCCCACAGCATACGGCACCTGGAGCGGCGGACGCTTCATGCACTTCGGCGAAACCCTCAGCGAGGAGCGCTTCGTCGGCTGCATTGAAACCGCCTACGGGTCCGGCATCCGCACCTTCGTCACCTCCGATGTCTATGGCAATGGCAAGGCCGACGAACTTCTGGGCCAGGCGCTGAAAGGCATCGACCGCAGCAGCTACTCGCTGGTCGGCATGATCGGTCACGATTTCTATCAGGGCCAGCGCCAGGGCAGCCGTGGCTACCCGCGCTTCACCGACCCCGAACTGCGCGGACCCGAAGGCTACTCCGACTTCATCCAAATGGCCGCAAGCAAGGAACTGGAACGCTGCGGCACGGACCACTTCGACCTCTTGATGTTGCACAACCCCGACGAGATCGGCTACACCAGCGAGGCCCTGTGGAAAGCCATGGAAGGCGCGAAAAACTCCGGCCTCACGCGTCAACTCGGTATCGCCCCCGGCCCCGCCAATGGCTTCTCGCTCGACCTCGTCCACAGCTTCGAACAATTCGGCGAACTCATCGACTGGGCGATGCTCATCCTCAACCCGCTCGAACCCTGGCCGGTCGGACTCACCCTGCCGGCATGCGAAAAACACGGCGTCAAGGTGATGACCCGCGTCGTCGACCACGGCGGCGTGTTTCACGGCGACCTCGGCTTGCCCGGCCATGAATTCAAACCCGGCGACCACCGGACCTACCGCCCGGAAGGCTGGGTCGAACACGGTATGGAAAAGGCCAGGCGCATGCTGCCGCTCGCCGAGAAATACCACCTCACCCTGCTCCAGTTCGCCTCGATCTGGAACCTCAGCCACCCAGCCGTCGAGAGCGTGGTGCCAACCTTCATCCAGGAATCCGGCGAAGCCGCGCGACCGATCGAAGACAAGATCCGCGAATTCGCCGCCCTGCCCGATGTCCGCTTCACTCCCGAGGAAGTCGAGGCGATCCGCCAGATCGGCGACAACACCGGTTGCATGATGCTCAAAGGCGCGAGCAAACGCCATGCCACCAGCGAACGCCCCGATGAATGGCCGATGCGCCCGGAACTTCTCGACCTCGCCGCCCGCTACGGCCTCGGCCAGGATTGGTAAACCCATTCACACCCTCGGACCGCGAGCTTGTTCCCCCGACCTGTCGGTGGAAGCTCGCCCCAACCCGCCGGTCTTGGCTCCATGCCATTTCAGGAATGGCGACTGAAAGCCGCCCCCCCGCACAATGGCGCTTCCAAAGCGCCGCTCCGGAGTGGCTGCCTCAGGCAGACCGAAAAGATGATTTTTACATTGAAAAAATCATCTTTTTTCACCACACTGACCCCATGCGGATCACAATCGACATCGACGAGCAACTCCTGTCGGATGCGATGCGCGTCACCGGAGAGACCAAAAAAGGCCCGGCCGTGGTCAAGGCCGCCAAGGAGTTTGTGCGCCGCCAAATGGCCCGCGAATTCGGCCGCAAGCTGATGGAGGGCGACTTCGGCGACTACCCGCTGACCAACGAGCAAATTGAGGCCATCGACCGCTGATCCCATGGTCCTTGTCGACACCAGTGCCTGGATTGCCCTGCACCGCCGCGACGGCGACCCGTCGATTCAATTGGCACTACGCGGCCTGCTCGACGCCTTTGAAGCCACCCTCTGTGGTCCGGTCGAAATGGAATTTCTCGGCGGAGCCCGACCCGAACAACGCGAGCGCCTGCAGGCCTGGTGCAACATCCTGCCTTACCTCCGCAACGATCAAACCCTCTGGCGCAAAGCCGCCGGCAATTTTTCCCAGCTGCGCAGCAAAGGCATCACGGTGCCGTGGAACGACGTGCTCATCGCCACCCTCGCGCTTGAACAGGACTGCCGTGTGTTCGCTGCCGACCAACACTTCGACGCCATGGCACCGGTCCTCGGCCTTAAACTCTATCAACCCGGCTTCGGTGGCAGCTATCAGGCGGAATGATTTAGCCCGGTCCGTTTCATCTCGCATGACGCCGGCAGATCCGTCATGATCCTAGAAATGAGGATCCCGAAACGCATCATCACGATCCCCGTGATTGCGGTTGTCGCGCTGGCTGCGCTGGGAATCGCGGCCAGATGGCACCTCGTCCAATCGAACAACGCGTATTGCTCGATGCAGCTCCGCAACTACAACACAGGCATCGCCAGTTGCGGCATCGATTTGTCATGTTCCGAAGCTTGGAAGGATCCGGCGAAAACCGAAGCACTCGTCTGGAAACTGTTCGAAATGCGCGTCCCCACATGCCCCTCGGGTGGCACCTGCTCCATCGTCTACAACCGGGGAATCATCCGATCACAGCCCCATCTGGTGTGCTCGATGGAAACAAGCCACGGTCACATCGACCCGAACATCGCCTTCGACGAACGGCAAATCGCCGAACGCGCACGCATGGGCTCAGCCATCGAAAATGTCGAAGCGATTGCCACCCGCATCGCATCAAGGATCGAACGCTTGAAAGCCCGACACCCTCAACTCGAGCACTTTTCAGCTGCCGCATGCCTTCATGAAACGCCCACACAGGCGGGCATGGAGCCGGGTAGCCCTGGGAACCCGGAACTTTTCTCGATCTCGTATGCGAACGGCATCATTCCCATGACACCAGCTGCCGAGCCCGAGCAGGGAATGGGAAGGAAAAGACCGGCTCAAGACCGCTTCGACCCGACCCACGGCATCCGGCTTGATGTGCACTTCTTCAACGGCGACGCCCGGGGCGCCGACGCCCGATGGCCGGAAAAAATCGGCATGCTGAGCGTGCACCTCTACGTGACCGGCCCGGCGACCGAAGCCATCCGGCGTGAGATCGAGAAGGAAATCCGGCGTCTCAAAGACGACTACCGATATGACCTTCCGCCAATCCCCCAGTCAGAGAAGTAATCGACCGTTATCCTCCCACGGACCGCGAGCTTCAGCTCAATGCCTTTAAGGATTCGTTGTGATGCAATGGTAGGGTCGTTTTGATAAAACGACCGCCTCCCGGCGCGACCACCACACCATCCCGGTCATTTGATCAAAATGCCCCTACCGTCCGTTTATCCTTACTCACTCCCCGCTTGAAACTTGCCCCCTGAAACCCGAAGCTCCGCCCATGTCCACCACCCACGACTGGCTGGAGCCACTGATCCAACGGCTCGGCGCCGACAAGGTCGGCACGACCACGGAGCAGATTGAAGCCCACTCCGGCGACAAGTGGTCGGCGAGCCATCCGCCGGATGCGGTGGTCTTCGCCGAATCGACGGCCGATGTCGCCAAGGTGATGGCCTTTGCCCACGAGCGCGAGATCCCGGTCACCACCCGTGGTGCGGGCGTCGGCTACGTCGGCGGCTGCGTGCCGGTGCTCGGCGGCATCGTGCTTTCCACCATGCGCATGAACCGCATCCTCGGCATCCACCCGGAAGATGGCGTCGCCATCGTCCAACCGGGCGTGATCACCAAGGAACTTCAACTCGCCGCGCGCGAAGTCGGCTGGGAATACCCGCCCGACCCGGCCTCGCTCAAGGAATGCTCGATCGGCGGCAACATCGCCACCAATGCCGGCGGCCCCCGCTGCCTGAAGTACGGTGTCACCCGTAGCTACGTGCTCGGCCTCGAGGTCGTGCTGCACGACGGCAAGGTGCTGCGCACCGGCGGCCGCTTGCACAAGAACAAGACCGGCTTCGACCTCTGCGGACTGTTCACCGGTTCGGAGGGGATGCTCGGCGTGGTCACCGAAGCGACCCTGCGACTGATCCCGAAACCCGCGAGCCGCGCGATGCTCGCCGCAATCTTTCCCGAATTCCCGGCCGCCGCCGCGGCCGTGCAGGCGATCCTCAATGCCGGCCACTTGCCATCGGCTCTGGAGATCACCGATACCTTCACCCTCGATGCCGCCCGCAAGCGCCTTGGTGCCGACGTCTTTCCGCCGGGCAAGGCCCACCTCATCGTCGAAATCGACGGCCGCCCCGCGGCGGTCAGCTCGGAACTCGATGAGCTGTTCCGATTGCTCCAGTCCCTCGGGGCCAGCCACATCGAGCGCGCACCCGACGAGGATTCCTGCGAACGCATCTGGCAGCTCCGCCGCGAGTTCTCCTACGCGCTGCGCGACACCGGCCTCACCAAACTCAACGAGGACATCGTCGTCCCCCGATCGAAACTCGTCGAACTCGTCACCTTCGCCCAACAGCTCCAACACGACACCGGGGTGCCGGTCGCCTGCTTCGGCCACGCCGGTGACGGCAACATCCACACCAACCTCATGGTCGGCAGCTACGACGACCCCGCCGTGCGCGAACGCGCCAACCGGGCCCTCGACCAACTCTTCCACTGGGTGCTCGACCAGGGCGGTGCGATCACCGGCGAGCACGGCGTCGGCCTCGCCAAAAAACGCTGGCTCCGCCAGGCCCTCGGCGAAGTCTCCTTCAACCTCCATCAATCGCTCAAAAACGCCCTCGACCCCAAAGGCATCCTCAATCCGGGGAAATATCTGTAGAGACGGGCAGGAACCTTTTTCCGAAAGGTCCGTCGGAAGAAACCGCAAGCGTCAGCGCCGCTGACTTGCCATTCCCGGTCCCCGCGCACGGACGCCCCGGAAAGGCGTCCCGACCCAAGCACTCCGCTTCAACTCTCCGCATCTTCAGGCGTTTGCAATCTCGCGCTTCCGAATCCTCGCAATCGCCGCGTCTTCCAACGGGCTTTCCGGTCCGATCGCGAAACGCAGGGTCTTGAGCAAATTGCGCGTGACGGGACGCAACACCCAAAGCGGCAAGGTGCGGAATCCAAGCATCGACCGATAGTCATCCGGCAAACTCGCCACAGCGGCCTGAAACAACAGGCGATACGCGGGCAATGACGTCTTGGGCAAAGGCGGATGCTTGATCCAATGCAAGACCTGACGCGTGGCCTCATTGACCATCAACTCGGGGCGGAAACGATCGAGGCACGCCAGCAGTTCCGCTTCGCTCATCGGCACTGCGTTCAAGCCCAGCGGCGCGACGGATCTCGACCACAAACGCACATACGCATCCGCCCCACCCGGGATCGGGCGCGACGAGTAATGCTCGTGCGCCCTTAAAAACGAATCCATGAACGCCACATGCACCCACAGCAGCAAGTCGGTGTCGGTGGCACGATAGGGGCAACGGCTGCCCGAGGCGCTTTGATACTCGCCCTTCACCTTGGCATGCATGCCATTGACCCGTGCCGCTTCCCTCGCCAGCGCTTCGTGGGAACCGAAGGTGGTGATCGTCAACCAACGGATCGTTCCCGACAAACGGCCTAACGGATCCTTCTCGTATCGTGAATGCGCGCGCACGCCGGCGAGACTCCCGGGATGTAGGGCCTGCATCAGCAAGGCGCGAATCCCGCCAACGAGGGTCGCAAGATCGGCATGCACCACCCACGGCGCGTCTTCAGGTCCATACAATCCCCGGCCCTCGCCGGACGCGACATCCCCCAACCACGGTGGCACGCCATCCGGGCTGTTGCTGAGCAAACTGCGGAGGCGGCGGGAGAAAAATTCCTGGATCGGGTGATTCTGCAAAGTGGTGCCGGGGGGAGGAAGGTCGCGACCAATATCGATGGCTTCCGCATGAAATCAACCCGCACCTTGACGGACCGCGGGTTGGTTCCTCCGGCTTGCCAGTGGCAGCCCACCCCCCTCGCCGTCACCCTTCACGCTCTCACTTGTGCGAGTGATGGGAGACCTCGTTGTCGAGCATCACCCTCAGATCCTGCAAGCCCTCGCCGTTCGACGCGGAAATCGGCAGCACCTCGATCTTGGGAAAACGCTGGCGGAAGAGCTTCAGGTTTTCCTCCGCCCCTTCGAGATCCATCTTGTTGGCCACAACCTTCCATGGGAAGCGCGCCAACTCCTCGTCGTATTCCTTGATCTCCTTGCGCAGGACTTCCAGATCCGAAATCGGGTCGCGCCCCTCGCTGCCCGCCATGTCGAGGACGAAGAGCAGCAAGTGACAACGCGTGATGTGACGCAAAAACTCGTGGCCCAGACCGCGGTTTTCGTGCGCCCCTTCGATCAGGCCCGGAATGTCCGCGACCGTGCAACGGCGGTGGCCCGGAAATTCAACCACCCCGACCACCGGCTGCAGGGTCGTGAACGGGTAGGACGCCACCTTCGGCTTGGCTGCGGAAAGCTGGCCCAGCAGGGTCGACTTGCCGGCATTCGGAAATCCGACCAGTCCGGCGTCGGCAATCCGGCGCAACTCGAGGTAAAACACTCCGACCTCGCCCGGTGTGCCAAGCGTATGCTCGACGGGTGTGCGATTCGTCGGAGTCTTGAAATTCCAGTTGCCCTTGCCGGGCTCGCCACCTTTGCACAGGACAAACTCCTGGCCGATCTCGGTCAGGTCCGCGATCGGCTCCATGTCGATGCCCGCATCGCTGCGCTCCAAGGCCACGGCATCATGGATGCTTTCCGCATTCGACCGGTACACGACCGTCCCGGGAGGCACCTTGCCGATGATCCGTTTGCCGCTCTTGCCGGTCTTGCGCGTGCCCGCCCCGTTCTTGCCATCCTCGGCAATCAGCTTGGGGTCGTAGTGGTATTGGCGGAGGTTGTCGGTCGACGGATCGACCACCAGCACGACATCGCCGCCGGCGCCGCCGTCGCCACCATCAGGGCCGCCGTTTGGCACATACTTCTCCCGGCGCCATGACACGACGCCGTCGCCGCCGTCGCCGGCCCGCGCGAAGATCCGAATGTGGTCGATGAACATGGGCGCACCCTTGCCGCCGCAAGGGCATTGGTCAACGGGAATTCGCCCATGTGAACCCGCGGCCCCGCCCCGGGGATCCGTTGCGCGCAATCGGACGGCAGCAACGGCAATCCCGCCAAAATCCCGAATTTTCCCCCGGAATGAAATAAATCCTCCCCTGCCGCGTTTCATCATCCATGCAACGTCAAACCCTGTGCCGCCTGCTGGTTCTCGGCCTGAGCTCGATGCTCGGAGCCGCCAGCGTTTCCGCCAAACCGAAATCCAAAGCCGCCCAGGCACCCCTCTCCGACGCGGGCCAGAAACTGGAAGCCGAATACAGCTCCACCTTCAAATCCCTGCAGGCCGAAATCGAGAAATCACTGCCCAAAATCCAAGCGCGCCAGATTTCCGAGCTCGAGCGTGCCAGCGCCGACTTCGCCAAGGCCGATGAGGAATTGCAGGCGGCCCAGAAAAACAGCGGCAAGGTCAAGGGCGCCAAGGCCCTGATCGATCACGCGAAAGGCAAGTGGATCGGCGGCGCGGAAAAAAACATCGCCAAGGCCCAGGAAGCGCTCAAGTCCGCCAAGACCGATGCCGAACGGGAAGCTGCCCGGAAGGAGCTCGCGAAATCGGAAGCTGACAAGGCCGCAGGGCTCAAGGCCCTGCAGGAACGCCAAGCCGCGTATGACGAAGCCAAACGCAACGAGGCCGTATGGAACAAGGCCACCGAAGCGGCCCAAGCCGCCCAGGCAAAGGCAAAAGCCGCGGAGCAAAGCGCCTCGCAGGCGCTCCTCAAGGGCCTCGAGCCCTTCCTCGACAGTGACAAGCTCGATGCCAAACTCGTCAAGGCCGCCATCATCGCTCACGCCAC